>JAKBKR010000122.1 GCA_021832495.1 bacterium
CCGTGTTCGACCAGGAAGCAACTGATCCCCTTGGCCTCCAAGTCCGGGTCCCGAGTGGCGAACACAAGCACGATGCGGGCCGCGCCTCCGTTCGTGATGAAGATCTTGGAGCCATCCAAGCGCACCCGGTCTCCTTCCCGAGCGTACCGGGTGGTGAGGTGTTGGGCATCGGACCCGACCCCGGGTTCGGTGAGCGCAAAAGCCCCCAGGCATTCCCCCCGGGCCATGGCAGGGAGCCATCGCTCCTTCTGCTCGGACGTCCCCCATCGGGCGATCGGCGCCGATGCGACCGAGAGGTGGACGGCGAGGTCGGTCGCCACCGACAGGCTCCCGAACGCTATCTCCTCAAGGACCCCGGCGATGTCCTGCGCACTGGCAGCGGCGCCACCGTACTCGGTCGGAATGGCGAGCCCGAAGAACCCTTCTTCCGCCAGCCGCTTCCCGATCGAGCGTGGAACGCTATGGGTCCGGTCGATGCTCCTAGCCAAGGGGGCAATGAAGTCCTGGACGACCCGGTGCGCCCGCTCTCGCCAATCTGGCACGTTCAATCCCCATTCCCCTGGAGGCGGAGAGACTCTTTACCTCACCCGGCCAGTGGGTATGGGGCTCAAGGGCCCGGTGTACTGCGCGACCGCCTTACTTGTAGGTTGAGTGGTGGACCGTGCCTTCGTCGTCCGTGATCGTGATGCACTCTCCCTCACATTCGAAGAGGCAGGCTTCACAGACGATGCATTCCGGGCCGTTGATCACAACGGACTTCTCGTCGCGGAACTGGAACTTGGCGGCGACCTCGGGATCATCCATGACTCCGGCGAACTCGGGGTTCGTCCTCGGACGTAGTTCGAACACGTTCACTGGGCACACATCCCGGCAGTGGGCGCATCCCGTGCACTTCGACGTGACAATATCTACCGCTACCATTCTCTCCGGTCCCTCGCAGGGTCGGAACTACGGGGCCATTTAAGACTTTTCTGTCGTCCCGGAACATCCACCCGGACCGGGAAACCCGGCCCTCTGACCCGCTCCGGGTCGACCCCCGGGCATGCTCCTCGGCTCCCGAACCATCGGGAGCCGGAAGTGTTCCGCGCCGACGCAAAGTCTTTAACCTTCTGCTTCAGTGCCCCTTCGAGGTCTTCATCCATGCCAAAGCGAAGCGAACGGGGAGATGACGCAGCGCCCGCTGGCCCGGGCGAGCCGATCGAGACAAAGGAACTCATCGGAGACGAGGAATTCCTTTCCTCCCTGCGTACCGAAGTGGAACGGCTGCGCCGGGAAACCACGGAGAAGGTGGATGAGAACAAGCAGATCAAGGTCGACATCACGCGCCGGCTCCTCCAAGACCTCTGGGAGGTGCACAACCTCTTCGACGAGATCGGCATCCACATGACGATCGACCCCCCCCACACCAGCTTCGCCGTCTTCGACAGCTTCCCGGACAAATGGAGTTTCAAACAATCGTACGATTTCTCAGCGCTCGGATCGATGGAACTCAAGGACCGGACCCCCGGTTGGGTCGGTGACTCCCTCCGGCTCTGGTACTACTCGACCCAGGAGGGGCGCACGCACCTCCGGATTATCTTCGAATGGTGCGAGGGCGAAACGTACCAGAAGTACTCGGGCTGGATGCGCATCATCACCCAGGCTGTCCTCTACGACGCGCCGACGAGCGAGATCAACATGACCCACATCCATGGCATCCTCAAGGATGTGGTCGTGGCCTGGCAGGCAGGGCACATGGGAAGGGACCGCGAGAAGTTCCTTAACCACCTTCGGGAGAAGTACCCGAAGGGATCGACCCAAGCGAAGAGCCTCTGACCTCCCCTCTGGTCCAAACCGTTTGCGTCATCGGATCGGGATCGTCGGTAGGGGCATCCCATCCGGATTCCGCAGGGGGCTCTCCATCGCATGGTGCTCCCGCGCGGAGCCCGGTTCCCGTAGGAGTCCTTTCTCTTCGGCAATGAAGTGCACGAAGTCGATAAACCCCGTGAACAGGGTCCGATAGATCGCATGGGTGAGCCCGTTCCGGACCTCCAAGAAGGGCTCGAGCAAAGCACGGGATTGGTGCAGGCCATGCGTCAACGCTAGTTCGAAGAGCTCCCGTTGTCGGTCCGTCACGGCCGCAGACCGGAACCAGTCCCGCTCCTTCAGGTGTCCGAGGGGAACGAAGAACATGGGAACGAGGATCGCCTTGAAGTCCCACAGGTCGTCGAAGAGGTCGATCGTCTTGATGACGTCCTCTTCCGTTTCCTGCGGCAGCCCCACGATGAACGTGCACGCGGGGTAGACCGAGTTGTCATTGAGAAGCCCCGCCGCCTGCACCACGAGCTCGGGCCACTGGCTCGCCCGGAATGGGGCCACCTTCCCGGGCATCGCCTTCGTGATGAGCCGGGGACTCCCCGTCTCGACCCCGATCTCCGCCCCCCACCAGGTCTGTTTTCCCGTGCAGAGGATGTCGTGGATCTTGGGGAGGAGGTTCGGCTTGGTCATCAGGGTCGCCACGGCCACATGGCTCCATCCCACATGCTCGTAGTGCTTCTTGGCCATCGCCATGAGGGGGAGGAGCTTCTCTTCACGGGGCATGATGTTCGGTGAGCCGTAGAACATGACGTCATCCGAGTGAAGGAGCCCGGAACGTTGTCCCGAACGAACGTTCACTAAGATCTCCTGCTCGATCTTCTCGAGGGGATACCACCGGGTGGGCCGCTGGGTTACAGAGCAGAACGAGCATCCCCGGCAGCAGCCCCGTCCGATCTCGGTGAGGCCATTGATCGATGCGTACCGTATCGTCGGGATCTGATCGACCGTCGGGGCTTCCTTGGGGGGGATCACCACATGGGCGGGGAGGGGTTCGCCCCCCAGCGCCTTCCGGACGATGTCGACCACAAAGACTTCCGCCTCCCCTTCCACCACGGTGTCTATCCCTCCGATCTCCTGCAAGAAAGCATTCACCCATTCGAGCTTGGAGCGCGTGGCCTCCGTGAACTGCCACGCGGAAGGACCACCCGCGATGATCCGCATCCCCTGGCGGTGCGCAGCCAGCACGTGGGGCTGGCGCATCATGCGCATGAAATTGATCCGGTTGAGGGGAGGTTTCCCCATCACACCGGAGAATGTGGTCGAGGGCGGATTGAGGCCGAGATAATCGTGCCCGGAAAGCAGGAGAAGTTTCGCTTCTCCGGGCATGTAGTGATCCAGGTAACTTGGATGGATGATGCGGGCATCGATCCCGGCTTCAAGGAGGGCGGCCTCGATCTTGCGAAGACCATAGGGTGCCTGGACAGGATGTCCTTCGTCGTCACACGCCATGGGGGGGTAAAACAGCCGACGGTACGCGGCTTCGGGGAGGACGAGGGCAGGGGTCGTGGTGCCGAAACCCAGAAACTCCTTCCCATGGTGGTTGCTCATCATGGTCCAATCGCTGGTCAACACTACTTCGGGCATGGTGGTTTCCTCGAATACCAAGACAGTGGGTTGAACAAAAAAATGGCTCAAAGGGTATTTTACCATTCCGGAAAATCTTGAGTCTTGTAAACAGCGAAGGTACCCATCGGAGATCGCCACTCGCAATCGGATGGGCTGATCTTTCGACAGCGTAAGATTGGTGGGAAGATCGTTCCCGGCTCCCGCAATGACCTGCCTGGGTCATCCCGCTCCCTGAATCCCGCCCCGCCTTGCCTCCGCGTTGGAGTGTGGCCGGACTGCCAACCGAGTAGAGGCCGTTCAATCTTCCGGCTCGACTGAGGGGAGAGGGAGAAGGGCCCGAAAGTTGCTCGGCGGTTCGCAGTCGATCTACGTACTATGTCGTTCGATACTAGGGTAGACCGTTACGATAGCGTCGCACCTGCCGATGGTGAGAGTGGTAACAGGTGTGACCCGTGCTCACTTTTTCTCGGTCACCAGCGAGTAGACGTAATCGACCATGTCATAGAACGCCTGCGACTTCCGGTCCCGCGGCCGCGGGAGCTTCACGGGAACCCCCGCCAAGATCGTACCCGGCCGATGCGACATCACAATGATCCGGTTCGCCATGAGGATCGCCTCCTCGATGTTGTGCGTGACGAGCACGACCGCGTCGGGGGGGATGTTCGGGTCCTCCCACAGGAGGAGCACTTCGTCGCGCAGGCTCTCCGCCGTGAGCGGGTCGAGGGCGGAGAACGGTTCGTCCATGAGGAGCACGGCGGGGTCCACGATCAGCGCCCGAGCGAGGCCCACCCGCTGGCGCATGCCCCCCGAGAGCTCGCGCGGGTAGGCTTCCTCAAACCCCGTTAACCCGGTGATGTTGAGGTACTTCTCCACCAGTTCGGTCTGTTTTTCCGGCGGAACGTTGCGCGCTTCGAGCCCGAGGGATATGTTCTCCCGTACGTTGAGCCATGGATATAGTGCAAAGCTCTGGAAGACCATGCTCATTTGCTTTTGGACGGTTGTGACGGGCCGCCCGCGGAAGAGGATCTTTCCTGAAGAGGGCTGATCGAGGCCTTGGATCAGTCGGAGCAGCGTGGACTTGCCGCATCCCGAAGGACCGACCAAGGCGAGAAAATCGTTGTCAGCGACGGAAAAGCTCGCATCCTGGATGATCCCCATCTCGCCATTTTTCATCGAGATCTTTTTCGAGACCCCCTGGAGATCGATGAGCGCCATCCCCCCACTCCTCTCAATCGTACCGATACTTCTCGGTTGCAATGCGGTACAGGGGACGCCATATCAGCTTGTTCACCACGACCACGGTGATCGTGAGGGTGAGCAGTGCCGTGGCCATGAGGGCGAGGCTATCAATCCCGGACGGCGGGGAAAAGACCCCGATATCAATGAGCTGACCGAGGCCGAGGACGCTTATCGACTTTCCACCGTAACTGAGGTACTCGGCGATGACGAGCGTATTCCAGGCGGCCCCCATGGCCGTTATCGACCCGGTGATGAAGGCGGCGTACGTGCCGGGAAAGACTAGGCGCCGGAAATAGGGCTTTCCCTTCAGGTCCAGGGACCGGGCCGCCTCTTCGAGGTCCGGCGGGATGGAGCGCAACCCCGAATAGATGTTGAAGAACAGGTACCATATCGTCCCGGTCAGGATCACGAAGATCACCGCCGGCTCGGTCCCGAGGTACCCCTTCAAGCTGAAGAGGAAGAGGGGGAAGAGGGCGGTCGCGGGTATGCTCGCGATCACCTGGATCACGGGCATCCCGAGCCGTGTGGCGCGGGGGTGACGGTAGAGATAGAGTGCGAGCGGGAAGCTGATGGCCAACGCAATGAGGTAAGCGGTGAACACCCGACTGGAGGAATACAGGAGCGCGAGCGGCACGAGATGAATGTAGGAAAGTGCCGCGGGGGGGATGGGGCTCGTATAGGTGGTAAAGATGGCGACCCCCAAGACAATGAGGATCAGCCAGCTTACGACAAGAACCGCGCCGAGCACGACGGTCCGGATGGCGCGGTGGACGAGGGAGGAACGAGAGGGATGAAGCCCCATGGGATGTTCGGGTGGGCGTTGGAGACGGGTCCGCGCACGTTCTCCGATGCGGGTGAAGGGTCCGGTGACCACTCCCACCCCCCGGACAAAGGCACGCCCGACGATCCGTGAAGCGCGGAGGCGTGCCGCTCCCGATCCCACGTCACCCGGGGCCCCGCTCGGCGAGGTGTCGTAGCGGTACTTCTCCGCCCAGCGGGAGAGCGGGCGCCAAAGTGCGAAGTTCAGGGTGACAATGACGAGGATGAGTACGAAGACCCCAGCCACGATGGCCGGGGTGTCCCCCAGCGCGGCCCCCGTGAGGAGGAAGCTTCCGATCCCCGCTAGGGTGATGGAATTTGTGTACGTCGAGAAGATCTCGGCGGACACGAGGAAGTACCAGCCGTTCGTCCAGGAGAGGACCGAGTTGTAGACGAGGCGGTTGGCCGTCGAGGGCAGGAGCAGGTATTTCATCCGTTTCCACCCCGACATCCCGACAGAATCGGCCACCTCGCGCAGGTCTCCCGGCAGCGACTTCAGTGACTCGTAGACCCCGAAGGCCATGTTCCAGGACATCGAGGTGAAGATGAGGAAGACCGAGGCGAGGTTCGGGCCGATGATGCTCTGGCTCCCCGTCAGGTTCACGATGACGACGATCGCCACCGGGAAGAACCCCATGATGGGGACTGATTGCAGTATGTCCAGGATCGGAAGGAGGACCCGTTCCGCCGCTTTCGAGGTCGCGGCGAAGTAACCGTAGGAGATGGCGAAGACGAGTGAGAGCAGGTACGCCAGGATCATCCGGACCATCGACGCACCCATGTCCCAGAAGGCGAGGGGAAGGTTCTGCAGGAACTCGAAGAGGAAGGCGCTCATTTCCCGAGGGGCGAACCCTCAGGGGAAGGGGGGAGGCACCCAAGGGTATAAGGTCGAGTGGCACGGCGACCGTGCCTACCCGCCGCCCCGGAGCAGCCGGTCCAGTCGGTTCGCGAACGCTTCCGGGGAGAGTGGCGGACGAGCGGCGAGCGCGAGGTTCTCCTCCACATGGAGGGGGTCCTTGTGACCGACGAGCGGGGCGATGTGCCCCGGGGGGCTCCGGGCGAACTCCAGGGCATCGGGAGCCGGAAGTTGAGCCTGCAGCAGCGGGACTGAGGAGAACGTGCCGATCCCCAACCG
>JAKBKR010000123.1 GCA_021832495.1 bacterium
TGGAACGGCGGGGAGGTGGGACCCCTGCCCCTTGATCGTGTACTTTCATCGGACCTCCCGTCCCGGCGGGGACAAAAGGTGCGGGTCGCCGGTCACCTTCAGGAGTACCGGGCCCACGGCAGCCTCGGTTTCGCCGTGGTCCGTGACCGGGGGGGACTCTTCCAGGTCACGTTGAAGAAGGGGGAGTCCCCAGGGGAGACCTTCGAAACCCTGGGCCGTGCGACCCGGGAATCCGTCATCTCCGTCGAGGGAACCAACGTGGAGAACCCACGGACCAAACTTGGCTCCGAAGTCCTCGCCGAAAGGGTGGAAGTCCTCTCACCCTCTGAGACCCCGCTCCCGCTCGGGGTGGTGGACAAGGTGGGCGCCGACCTCGACACCCGCTTCAATCACCGGTTCCTCGACCTGAGGAAGCGCGAGAACCAGGACCTGTTCGTATTCCGCGCCGTCCTTGAAGAGGCTCTGCGGACTTCCTTCCGCGAACTGGGGTTCATGGAGGTGGAGACCCCCAAGATCCTACGGCAGGGAGCCGAGGGAGGGGCCACTCTATTCGCCGTGGATTATTTTGGAGGCAAGGCGTACCTAGCACAGAGCCCCCAACTCTACAAACAGATGCTCATGGCGACCGACCTCGAGCGGGTTTTCGAGATCGCCCCCGCCTTCCGTGCTGAACCTTCAGACACCCTACGCCACCTCACGGAGTTCACGAGCGTGGACGCTGAAATGGCATACATCGACGGACCCGAGGACCTCTGGCGCACCATCGAAGAACTCTTGTCCCGCACCCTCAGCCGGACCCGGAGCGAGCTCGAGCGGACCGGGCACCCGCTCGCCGGTCGGATCCCAGCCCCACGCCGACCTTTTCCTCGGATCCCCTTCCCCGAGGCACGACGGAAACTGGGTCTAGGTCCCGGGGACGAGGACCTGGGCTCGGAGGATGAGAAGGCCCTTGGCGAGATTCTACGCAAGGAAGCGGATGCGGAGATGTACTTCATCACGGAGTACCCCTCCGAGCTCAAGCGCAGCACCTTCTACGCCATGCGCCAGGACGGACACCCGGAGCGGACGAACTACTTCGACCTCGACTTCGGGGGCCTCGAGATCATCTCGGGCGGGCAGCGCGAGCACCGTATCGAGAAGCTCCGGGCACAGATCCGAGATGCTGGCCTTGACCCCGAGAACTTTGCGGGGTATCTGGAACCCTTCCGCTTCGGGATGCCCCCCCATGGTGGCTTCGCCCTGGGACTGGACCGGCTGACGGCCAAGATCGCCGGGGTAGCGAACGTCCGGGAGGCAAGGCTTTTCCCCCGCGACCGCTTCCGGTTGGACCCCTGAGAAGGGCCTTTGTCCCATGGCCGCCCCGGAAACCATCCATCTTTCATCGACCGAGCTCGAGGGGCGGTGGAGCCGCGTCTTCGAGACCCCCGAGGTACGCCGACGGATCCAAGCCCTCGCCCCGAAGTACCCCGAGGTGCATTCGCTCGAGATGGCCTTCCCGGAACTCGATGCTCTCGATTCGCAACTCGCCGATCATCTCCTGCAATATCCGGAAGAGACGATACAGCGGGGCGAGAACGCCCTCGCCGACCTTCCCTCCCCGATCCCCGGCGTCCCCCTTCGCCTCAAGTTACGTTTCCATGACCTTCCCGCCAGCCAGCGCATCCCGATCCATCTCCTCCGGGAGGTCCACTTGGGCCACCTGCTCACGATCGAGGGGATCGTGCGCCGGATGACGGAGGTCCGGCCCCAGATCAAGTTCGCCGTGTACGAGTGCGTGGCCTGCAAGGGAAGGACCACCATCGAGCAGGACGACGTTTCGCAGTCCCTCAAGGAAGCTACGGTCTGCAGCAGCTGCAACAAACCGGTCGGAAAGACACGGTTCAACCTCCTCGCCGAGGCCTCCACCTACGTCAACTCCCAGAAGCTCGAGGTGCAAGAGAATCCGGAGAGCTTGCGGGGAGGCTCGCATCCCGAGGGTCTTACCCTTCTACTGGTGGACGATCTCGTCGGGACCGTGATCCCCGGCAACCGGGTCGTGGTGATCGGGGTGCTCCGCAGCATACCCCGGATCAATACGAAAGGCATGACCAGCAAGCACACCGTGTTCGACATCGTGCTGATGGCGAACCATCTCCGCCGGGAGGACAAGGAGTATCAGGAGATCGAGATCTCCGAGGAGGAGACCCGTCAGATCGAGGCGCTCCGAGGGCAGGAGGGGGTCTTCGAGCGGTTCGTCGGTTCCATGGCCCCTTCGATCCAGGGGATGCGGGTCGAGAAGGAGGCCATCTCCCTCCAGCTCTTCGGCGGGGTCGCCAAGGTCCAGCCCGATGGCGTGAAGATCCGGGGGGACATCCACGTCCTCCTCGTGGGAGACCCCGGAACGGCGAAGAGCCAGTTGCTTCGGTACGTGGCGGAGAAGATCGCCCCCCGAGGGATCTACACGAGCGGGAAGGGCACCACGGCCGCGGGGCTCACGGCCGCCGCCGTCAAGGATGACTTCGGCGGCGGGCGTTGGACGCTCGAGGCGGGCGCCATGGTCCTCGCCGACCAAGGGGAGCTCGTCATCGATGAGTTCGACAAGATGACGGACAATGACCGGTCGGCGCTGCACGAAGGCCTCGAGTCCCAGACCATTTCCATATCGAAGGCGGGGATCGTGGCCCAGCTCCGGGCCCGGTGCCCGGTGCTCGCTGCGGCCAACCCGAAGCTCGGTCGGTTCACCCCCGACAAGCTCCCGGCCGAGGAGATCGACCTCCCGCCCACACTCCTTTCCCGGTTCGATGTGATCTTCGCGGTGCTCGACAAGCCCGAACGGGAACGGGATCGGGCGCTCGCCGGGGCGATCATCTCCCAGCATGTGCGTGCTGAGGAGCGCGAGGCCAAGGTGGCCCAGCGACTGGGCGTCGAGGACCTGCACCCCGTGGCCGAGCCCGGCACCTTCACCCCAGATTTCATGCGCAAGTACGTGGCCTATGCGAAGCGCCACGTCTTCCCGGTCATGGACCCGGTCGCCCACAAGACGATCCTCGACTACTTCGTCGACCTGCGTAAGCAAGGGGAGGGGGAACACAAACCCGTGCCCATCACATTACGGCAGGTGGAGGGGCTCATACGGCTCACGGAAGCCTCCGCCCGAGCCCGCTTGTCCCCCGTCGCCACCAAGAGCGATGCGGACCGGGCCATCGCCGTCATGGAGCACTTCCTCAAGACCGTCCTCTCAGCGGAGGGCTCCGCGCTCGACATCGATTACATTACGGTAGGCATAAGTACCAGCATTCGCAATAGTCTACTGACGATCCGGGAAATGATGGCCGAACTCCAGAAACAATCCCCCAACGGATTCACGGTCGAAGAACTGGTCGCGGAGGGGGAGAAGCGGGGGATCGCCAAGGACCGGGTCCTGCGACTCATGCATGAGATGGAACGTTTGAACGAGGTCTACGAGCCCAAGACCGGCTCCGGCTTCTGGAAGCTTATGTGACCGATCAGGAAGGAGCAGTGGTCATCCGCGTGCACCGAACCCAAGGTGAGGTCGTGCTGGCGGCTTGCGACGAGGAACTCCTCGGCCGCAAGCTGAAGACGGGCCGACGAGAGTATCTCGTGAGCCCCGGATTCTACGGCTCGACCCGGGTCCAGGAGGACGAGCTCGTGGATCTCATCCGGTCCTCCACCATCGTGAACCTGCTCGGGTCCCGGACGGTCGGCGTGGCCCGGAGGGCGGGGCTCCTTGCCGAGGGGGCGACGACACTGCTGGATGGCGTGGAGCATGCCGAGATCGTCCAATTCTGAGCGTTCGACCATGGGAAGCAACGCTCGACCGGTTCTGACCGACGAGGCCTTCTGCGTGGTATGCGGCAAGTCCGGTGTGAAACTCTTCGACGCGCTCTGTGCCGATTGCCTCGCGGCCAAGGTCCGGCCGATCACCCTCCCCCCGCAACTGCGCGTGATCGTCTGTCCCTTTTGCGGTGCGCGGCTTTATGGCCGCCATTGGGAAAAGGGACCCCCTCCGGGATTTCTCCAGGGAAAGGACCTCGAAGGGCACCTCACGGTGCATCCGCCTTTCACGCTAAAGTCGGTCACCTGGGAAGAAGGGGGACAGAATCCCAAGCTCCGCCAGTATTCTGGCCTCGCCGTGGTGGAATTGGGAGGGAGCTCTCTGGAAGTCCGCCTGCAGACCGAAGTGAAGGTCCAGCATCAGGTCTGCCCCCACTGCAGCCGCCGGGGGGGGAAGTTCTACACCGCGAAGCTGCAACTTCGGGCCGACGAGGATGTGGACGCCGAAAGGGACCCTGCCGAGTTCCGCGAGTCCGTGATCCTGCTTTGGAACCGTCTTCTCGCCCGTTCGCCGAAGTCATGGTCTGAGGCCATTGCCTGGGACGAGGTCCTGAAGGAGGGCGTCGATGTCTATTTCATCGAGACGTCCGTGGCGAAGGTCGTCGCCAAGGAACTGCGGAGCTTCACAGGGGCGCAGACGAAGGAATCCGCTTCGCTCTGGGGCGTCAAGGATGGGCGGCAGGTCTACCGGACCACGGTCCTTCTTCGGCTTCCCCCCATCCTTCCGGGCGACTTTCTGGACCTCGATGGGAGATTGGTCCAGGTCCGCCGGCGGACCGGGGACCGACTTCAGGTGACGGATGTGGGGTCGGGCGAGGCAGCCACCAAGAAGATCGAGGGACGACGCTTCCCGGGTCGGATCGTGGGCGGCCAGACCGCCCTCCAATGGGCCACGGTCGTCCCAGGCGACCGAGGGTACGTGCTCGATCCGGCCTCCGGAGACCGGCTCCGGCTGGTCAATCCCCTCTCCGAAGAGGCGACCGGCTTGACCGAGGTCCCGATCGTGCGCGACGGAGGCGACGCTTGGTGGACCCCACGGCTCTCTCCACGCAAATGAGCGGGCTCGCCTTGGCCCGCGAGGGGGGAACTACCCTGCTCCTCCCTGAATTCGAACCCGGGCAGAAGGGACCGGCACGCCGGCGGGTGCTCTTCTATAATCCTGCGATGGCCCTCTCGCGGGACCTCACGGTCGCTTTGGTCAAGGAAGAAAGTCGCCAGCAAGGAAGGCGATTGCGCGTCTGGGACGCTCATGCCGCCACGGGCGTCCGCGGTCTCCGCTTGCTGTACGAGACCCAAGCCATCGACCGCCTCCTTGCCACGGATACGCAACCGGCCGCGTGCCTGGTGGCCCGAGAAAACGCCCAACGAGAGGGAAGTGGCCGGATGGAGGTCCGGGAACACGATGCCCGGATTCCCCCCGGGGAACGATTCGATTGGGTCGATATCGATCCTTTCGGGACCCCAGCACCGTACCTGTCCACGGGGATCGAGACGACGGAGGAGGGGGGGATCCTGGCGGTCACTGCGACCGACATGGCTGTCCTTGCGGGACCGGAGACCCGGACATGTGAAACGCGCTATGGGGCCTGGCCGGTCCGGGGATACCTTGCCCGGGAGGGTGCACTCCGGGTCCTCCTGGCCGCGCTCTCACGCGAAGCACGCGCACTGGGGCGTAGGGTCCAACCCGTGCTCTCGTTCATCTCGGGCTATTTCGTGCGGGTCCATGTCCGCGTGACCTCTGCCTCCAGAGGACCCGAATCGGAGGACCCCATTGGAATGGTCCCTTATCCGGGGTATGAAGGGCCGCCATTGCACCAGCTGCACCCGGCTGGGCCGCTCTGGCTCGGACCGATCCAGGACCCAGGATTCGTTGCGGGAGCCCGCCGTTCCCTCCCCACGAGCCTGAGCCCGAAGGCCGTCCAGACCCTCGACCTCATCCAGGCAGAATCGGCTATCGAACGACCTTTCTACCATGAGACCGGCGTCCTTTCAAAACGGTTGCATCTGGCCTCCCCACCATCCCTCGACACGATCTTTGCCGTTCTTCGGGGGGCGGGCTATCTCACCGAGAGGACCCACGCCGCACCTTCGGGGTGGAGGACCAGTGCACCGCTGGGCGCCCTCGAGTCGTTGTTCCGTTCCGGGTGAGTCGCCGCTGTTGGACATCTATATTTACCACCGCGGCATTTGTTTATTCGGGGAGGAGACGGCGACCAGAAAGTCGAGAGGAAGGAAACGGTGAGAGGGCGAAAGGCTACACCCCGTTCGTTCAGACGATCCCGGCGGGTGTGCCGAGCAGATAAGCACGCCCGCGGTCCTCAACCCCTTCGTCGAACCGCCTGCCTCCCTACCCCCTGAATCTACGTTGGTAGGACTCTTCCGCCGCCCCCGGCCGGTGGGCTCAGCGCTGTGGGACCCGCTTCCCACCGGAAAGCGCCCCGACCGGGCAGTAGGGCACGCACCAACCACAATCGGTACAGTTGGTCAGGACCTTGAGCCTCTCCAACGACAGGTCCAACGCATCCGGCGGGCAGACGCCCACACACAACCCGCACAGGCAACACGCCTCCGTGTCGACCTTGATCATGTTCCGGTCGGGGAGGAAACGGGGGTTCCCTTCTCTGGTGCATGGAGTGCATGCCCGAGGGCCGCGAACGATGTCATGGCACACTTGATCCGTACGGGGGAGAGCGGAACCCCCACCATCTTCTCGATGTCCTTCGGAGTGAGCTGAACGACCTCGGCAATGGCCTTCCCCTTGATCTGCAGGGTGAGC
>JAKBKR010000124.1 GCA_021832495.1 bacterium
TGAGCCTGATGACTGCCGCGGGGAGCGATGCCGTTCTCCGCTTGGTCTGCTCTGCTAGGGCCTCCCGAAAATCCATCGAAACCTCAAAGGGCATATGCCCTCGGCTTAATTAGGGCTTGCCAAAGGTATCCGGGGACGTTCCGACCCCCGAAACTCGTTCCTAGGCCGTTTTTGTGGCTCTCTCAGAGAAGGCCGTGCATCCTTTCCCGGAAGTGGTGCAGATGTCCCCGGCGAGGCGGGTCGTTGGTCGGAGGGTCTGTGGGGTCCCGCTTGTGCTCGGCTTCGAGCCATTTGAGGTCACTCTCGGTCGCCCGTTTCGTGGCCGGATCGTCCGTCACGTTGTGGAGATAGTTGATGCGGCGCACCGTGGTCGCGTAGCCGTCCTCCTTGATGGAGCGCTTGAGGGCTGCGTGGCGCTTTTCCTCCGATTCATGGATGTGGTAGCCTTTGGAGGTCAGTTCTCCCTCATGGACCTTGACCCCCTTCGACCACTTCTTTGCCAAGGTTCACCCCAAGACGCGGTGGTAGAGCTTTGAAAAGGCGGTCCCGAGCAGACCCATTGCGAAACTGCCGGCGAGCATTGCGTCCGACCAATGGCCCTCGTAGAGGAGGAAACCGGCGCCCGCGAACAGCAGGACCGCGCCCCCGACCTCCATTTTGGGAAGGTCTTGCGGCGGGACCTCCTTCGCGATGTCCTTGATGGCTCCTTGAACCACGGGGTTCTTCAGCGACCTGACGACCAAGCCGATCTCGTTCGCCGCTTGCGCGGCCTCTTCTCCTGCGCTCATTTCTTCTCGGTTTCCTTGGATTTGATGATCTCGCCCATCCACCATACCTCACGCAACAGGCCCTGCCGACAGCTCTACGAGTTTCGCCGTGACCGTTCCGCCTGTCACCGCCAGCATGTACCCGTAGATCGTGTAGGACGTGCCAGCCGTGACCGACAACACGTAGCGTAGATCGAAGGTTTCCGAGTTTCCCGCTAGCCCCTCCTGCGTATAGGTTTCCGTGTCCAACGCGGTTGCTCCATTGTAGAGCCCGATGGTAACACCATCCGTCAGCGTGTTGTTGTTGGCCCGCACTATGAGTCTGAGATACACCTTCCCAGTGTAACCCGCCGTGAAGGTGATGCTCCCCATGCTGGCCCCCGGGGCGGTCGTGCTCGTAGTGGTCTGGGCCGTCAAGTTTTGGTAGAACATGTGATTTGTCGAGATATTGAAGGCGTTGACAACCCCACCTGAATAGGACGCAATGTAGGCATACTTACCATCAGGGGTGACATCTATCCCGTACGACCCGCCACTGATGGTTGGAGAGGCGACCACTGCGTTCGTGGCCGTGCTTATGATGCTTACCGTAGTGCCGCCTGAGTTGACCACGTAGACGTAGTTTCCATCCGGGGTTACGACGAGCCCTTGAGGGTTGGATCCGATGGTAATGGTAGTAGCGTTCTCAGTCAGAGTTTGTGTCGGAATGATCCCCACGGTGCCGTTGCCATGCGCCACATAGACATAGTTGCCATCCGGTGTTACGTCGATGCCGGTGACCGAGCTTAGCGTTGTAACCGTCGCCACCGCCGAGGTTGCGACCGTGATAGCGTTCATGGCACTGGATGTTGTGGATCCCACGTACGCAGTGACGCCCTTGGGGTCTATCGCTATGAATTCGGGAGCCGACACTATACCGGTGATCGTGGCGCTGACTGTATTGGTAGCGGTGGAGATGACGGAGACGGTCACCGAGGTGTTATTCACCACGAGCACCTTGGAACCGTCAGGCGTGACCGCACAATAGTACGGCCCAGACCCTACTGTCACTGTTGCTACGACAGTGTTCGAGGCCGTGGCAATGACGCTCACCGTCGTGCCAGCTCCACCGCTGCCCTGATTGCAGACATAGACATACCTTCCGTCAGGAGTAACACAGAGCCCTCGGGGTAGCGTGTTCACGGCCACCGTTGCCACGACCGTTCCTGTCGACACTTGGATCACCGATACGTTGGCGCTTCCCGAGTTGGTGACATAGACGAACTTGCCATCCGGAGTGCATGCAACACCGATAGGAGAAGTTCCCGCAGTTATGTTCGCCAATGCCGTGTTGGTGTAGAGTTGCCCTTGCCGTGTGGGTAGGAGGTACTTCGGGGAGTGCGCGCTAAATGGGTAGGCCCCAGGAGGGTACAATGGGGGAGATGCCGCCCCGAGTGTGATGCCGTTTGCGCTCACGCTGCCCACGAATGTTGCCGTTCCGTTCCCATCGTTGATGACGGTGATGTTCGGGGTCCCTCCCCACGCAGCCTTGAATTGTGCGTAGGTGCCCCCGGTGTTGCTCATGTTCCCGTAGAACAGATTCACAATGGTAACCGGCATCACCGCCCCGTACGCCGTGTTGCCGTAGGCAGTGTCTCCCAACGTGATCGGGAATCCACTTACCGGCGTAGCGATAACGCACAGGTCAATGGTGAGCGAACCGTAGGGTCCGTGTACATTGGCCAACGTCGAGAATGGATACACAGAGGATCCCAGGAAGTGTGCGTTCCACTCCATCTCAAGGTGGCCGATCCATCCGGGATTATTCTCGGACTGTGGTGCAATCCCGACGATGTTTCCGATGCTCAGGATGTAGAACCCGTTGAAGTGCTCGGGAATCCAGTAGGACAGGTAATACCCCGCACATTCCAGATGCCATGCTACTGTCCCGGTGCTACCCTTGGAGGGACCGATGAACGCACACGCCGCCACATTGGTAGGCACCGTCCACGCGGTATTGCTCCACGTTTCGTCCACATCGAAGGCCACCGTGCCCATCTCCACTCCGAGAAGGTTCTGGGCATTGACGCAGGTAAGGGTCGGATTGCTCGGTTGAAGGAATCCAATTCTGTCGAGGAAGAGCGTGACATTGTTCTGCCCGGTCGAACCTCCCCCAGATGGACTTCCCAGGATGGCCGCAGCCGCGGTGTTAGGGGACGATGTTGCGCCAGTCGTCGTGGTTGCGTAGAGGACGGTGCCCTGTATCGGTTGGGTGCCGTTGATTTCGTACTGGCGGGTGGTGATGCCACTGCCGATCATGGTGATCTTGACGGGCTTCGTGGCGTCCGATGACCCCACCAATGGGACGCTGATGAGATTGTTGTTTGCGTCCAGTGCCCAGTTCAATGTGTAGGGTCCAGTCTGAGTATTTCCCTTCAGGTGGAGTGTGCCCCCCCCTGCCGTGATGATGTCGGCGAGAGCGGTGGCGAATCCCCCCTTCCCATCTCCTGTGTCCGGCCCGTAGTCGCAGCCACCATTCCATTGTCCATTGGGATCCGTGGCCGACCCCAGAGGAGATATTGTCTTCACGGGTTTTCCGGTGAGGACATTATAAGCGTTGGGCGTGTAGGTCACGCCGAAGAAAATCACCGATGACTTGAGTGCCAGATACATGAGTGGGGCCAAGTGCGCCACGCTGACCAGTGCCAGTTTCACCGGCACTGCCAAGGCCCAGAGCTGGTCGACCGGAGTGCTCAACCCGTGGAGCATGAAGAACAGGATGGCACCGAGCATGATGCACAGAGCGACGAGAGCAATGAAGTGCATCTGTCGCCGGGTGAGTCTTCGCTTGCTGATGACATGTGTTTCCCCTCCCGACGTGACCTTCCGACCCCACTTGTAGTATTCGATTCTCTTGGTCTTCATAATTCAGTATCCCTCAATGATGAGCCAACCCGTGTACAGGGTGGTGTTGTTCGGGGCAACGATGGTCATGTTGGTCGAGGTCACGGTGATAGTCAGCCCTGGGACGGAACTGATGACGACAGGTGGAAAGGTGTAGGCCACCGGGAAGGTGATGACCTGGGACGTGGCCGTGTCGTTCTCATACCCGTTCAGATACACCGTGAAAATCTTGTAATTCGGGGCTCGCCACGGCATTTGATAGGTTACTGTGCCGCCAGAGGTTCCCGGCACTGTCACTTGCGCGAGGTTAAGCTTTTGTGTGAGGTTGAGAAAGGGTGGAGAGTACGTCCCGAACATACAGCTATCTCACTATCGCCACTATGAGCCCGGCAATGGCGATGATGAAAGGGATAACAGTGGTCACCTTGTAGACGCTGAGGGCACCCTTCAGTTCCGAGATGTCGTTCTCGATTTTGTCCAAGCGGGGCTCTATCTCCGTCATGCCTTGCACACTCCGACCCTACCCTGGGGGATGACCTCTATGTACGCATAGATGCCGCTCCCGTCTTTGGTGGGGTATGTTCCCGCGTCTGTCGCATTGGGGCATGGGTCGCCTACGCCTCCCAAAGAGTCCGATCCCTGCTCGTCCGTCACTCGTTCGACAATGACATAGAGGTCACTCAAGGCACAATCCAAGAAATCTTGGGCCGCGCCTGGAACGAGTTGCGCTATTTCTGCTCCGGGCCCCCCCACTAACACGTTGCTGAAACTGAGTTGCCGATTCTTGACGGTGATGGTATGATGGACTGCCCTGTTCTCCCCCAAACTTACCTCGTAGAATTCTTTGAGCCGGATGAGGGGCCGAAAGCCGGGCGCTCCCTTCGCTCCGTCCGGGGCGCTCAGGATATGTACTTGCTCAGTCAATGTTTGAACCCCCAGACCGAGAGGTCGACGGCGACCGCAATGCCGATGAGGGCGATGAGGACGAGGAGCCAAGCCAAGGCAGAAATCCCAACATAGGCAAGGGCAGCGAGGGAGAGTCCCGCGACGAGGAGCCCCCCGGCGATGTCATGCGGGATGAGCCTGTCCGATGTTTGGAGGAAACCTGACCATGCATCCATGACCCTCAGAGCACGAAGAACCAGACCACTAGGGCAATGATCGCTGCAACGATGAGTGCGATGAACCAGTAGGGCCACATGACGCTGGTCCCGGTGTACCCCGCGCCCTTGCCATAGGTGTTCACGTACGTCGGCAGATACCCCGGCTTGGTGAGGGTGTAGCTGTTCCCCCCTGCCAACGGTCCGAAGTCTTGGCATCCCTGCACGCCCGCCAGTTGCTTTCCCGTAATCGCGTCTTTCACTTCTGGACCCCAATTTCCACAACCCATATTCAGATGCCTCCGAAGAATAGGAGTAGGACCACGACGGCCACCAACCCGAGAAGGAAGAGTAGTCCGAAGTTCGAGCGCATCCAATCGCAGGGAGTGCAGCCCGTCCCGCCGCCACCGCCCGGGGGGGGTGGCGGCTGGTGCGGCCCGCATGAGGGGCCTCCGCAGGGAAGCTCCGGGCTCATCATAGGACAGCCCCCAGCGCGGCCTTTGCTCCGACCTCGGAGAGGATCGGCCACGCAAAGATGATGAGCAGGATGAGGAGCACGATGCCGATGACTGCCGCTAGGACGAAACCGATGTCAAAGGACTCCCAGGACCACCCCATCAGGCCACCACCGCGATGATGATCGCTGCCACTACGATGAGAACCACGATGAAGATCGCCGCGTAGAGCATCGTGTGCCCTCCTGCGGTCGAAGCCGTCGTGTTCCACCAGTTCCAGAAGGAGGCGAAGAAGCCCTGTCCCTGAGGTGGCGGCCCACCGCCGGGGCCACTGCTAGGGGTCATGACGAACGGCGGGTCTTCCCAGACGTCGCCTGTGATCTGGCCGAACTCGTGCGTGAAGGCGCGGCTGTAGTAGCCGTTGGCCTTCAGTGTGCCGGTCACATTTGCCCCTGGTGCGTTGTAAGGAAGGTCAATGTCCAAGGTCCCGGATGGATCTGTATAGCCGACGAGCTGGCCGGTGCCTGGTCCCGAAGTGCAGCCCCAGTAGTAGCGCGGGTCGGGCCACTGATAGCAGGGACCTGAATTGTACTGGTACTGGACCTCCACGTTGGGGATCGGCTTCCCCTGTGGGTCTGATACCTGTAGATGGTAGGTCCCTGCGCTCATCGTCCCCTCTGAAAGGGTTCCGGGGGGTCTTCCGCCCCCCTACGGCGAGCCCGGTGCCGCCAGCCTCGACGCGATGTAGTTGATCTTGGTCGTGGTCGCGCCCGAGCTCAGATAGATGTCGAAGGTGCTCTCGGCCCCGAGGACGATCTGGGAGCTGGAGAAGAACCACCAGCATCCGACCGGCCGCGTGGCCTGGATGTTCCGGTCCCACCGTGCCGTGAGGTCGGCCCCGGACACCTGCGCGTCCTGCGCTCCGCCCCCCGAGAAGTAGTCGATGTGGTCGAGATCCGCGTCGGCCGCAAAGTTCACGAGGGCGATGTCCTCGATGCTGACGTTCTTGACCGCGATGATGTCCCCCTCCTGGTTCGCCCCTGGCTCGCTCAGGCCCGAGAGGTTCCCGGTCTTGATGCGCCGCTCGAAGCCTCCGGTGTCTCCGAAATAGGGACGGCCCTTGACCGTCACGCTCATGCCGGTCAGTCCGGTGGCAGCGGTCACGGTCGGGAGGTTGTTGGTTCCCCAGGCCCCCACGCTTCCGTAGGAAGCGTAAGTGAACTCGATCTGGTAGCCCTGCTCTGGCCCCTTGGCTCCCGCGAGGGGAACCGAGAGGTAGGGCATGGGCACGGTGATTGTGGGGAGCGCGGTGTTCGACTGGCTCGCCTCGACCGCGGTCGAGGTGTCGGTGAAGTCAATCTTGGTC
>JAKBKR010000125.1 GCA_021832495.1 bacterium
GCTCTCTAACAGGGCTCCCTTGAATGTTGGGTCGAAATGCCGAGTATCTATGACTAGGTTGGGGTAATTGTTCAAGACATGCTCGTTCAGTTCGCCCTTGGGATTGAGTAGATCCTTCTTGGGTTCGAGTGAGTAGAGGTCCACCCACTCCGCTACTTGCTTCTTACATGACAGAACCTGCGCCCACAGACTGCGAGGAACCTTCCGGATAGGGACTAGATAATCGGTCTTGAGAACCAGCTTCTTCTTCTCGAAGAGGAGCTTCTGGAAGTCCTCGATCTGAGCTAGGAAATCGATGATGTTTTCGGAGATCGTCTGGAAGGTCTTTGCTCGATTTGCTGTCTTCTGGATAGTCGCGGGATCACCGTCGGTCAAATCACGAACTCGAAGGACCTCCCCCTGAATGTAATACTCGAGTTCCCGACGTAGGAAGCCACCGAGGTCCTTGTGAATGAAGTAGTCCGTAGTGTTCTTCTTTACGTAACGGTTGAGATGCACCTCGAGCAAGGATCGTTCGTCTCCCGGTTTCTTTGCATTGAGGAGAAAGGCCAATTCCGAACCTTCGACCGCCTCCCGTATTGCGCTCGCTGCACTTACCGCAAGGTCGTCCTGTGTTACTTTCTTGCCTAAGCTCTTGACCTCAGGTTCAGTCACCCCCCTGTAGTTGAAGAACGCTCGGAGCTCGTGGGTCTTTGAATCTAGCTCGGGGGGTCTGTCTGCGGAGAGCATGAAGTAGCGATTGTTGCCCTTGATGTTGTCCTGGCCTACCTCGGCCCGAACTAGGACGAAGTGCACGCCCCACTTGCCGACCTTGAAGTCGTAGTTTGAGAAGTACTCACCGGTCTTTGCGTAGTACTGGTCCCTGTTTGCCCAGTGCAGAAAGACCTCCTCTCCACTGTAGGGCACCACGTACTTCTCTCGCCCCCCAATCCTCCTCTTGGAGAGGAAATCGCCTTGGTCGTAGTACCTCGAGAAGAATTCGTAGAGGTTCTTCTACAGGGTAACTGCATCCGCCCGGTCACCCTCTGTCTTCGAAAGTCCCTTACGCTTCTCGATATACTCTCGGACGATTGCAGCCCCTTCGAAGCCACGAACTTCACCGTCCTTGTCGATTGTGCCTTCACCGAGGGTCCTGTTGGCTTCTACAGCAAGGTCCTCCAGTTCTTTTCGTTGCCGGTCCATTGACTGACGCGCGAGGGAGGACAATTCCTCCTCGACCTTCCCCACCAAATCCTTCTCGATGAAGCGTTCGATCTCCTTCCTCTTGAAGTTCATTATTCGGTAGATCCCGAAGTCAAGGTCCGCCAAGTCGAACTGGAACAACTCCTTCAGGAGCGAGATAACACGGTCTCGAGGGTTGTCTTCGGACTCATGGACTGCCATTATCAGTTCACCTTCCACCTGCAGACAGGGGCATGGTCACAGACATTGCACTTCTCCTTGTGTGGTGTCGGTTCGAAGTTAGCGTCTGAGATTGCTTCCACCACTTTTTCCGACTTCGCCATGACCCCTTCCAGCTTGTCAGATGCCACGCTGATTGGACTCACCTTGGCCTGCTCCAGGAACGCAACAGACCCACTCGTCACATTCCGACCAAGTTTGTTCAAGCCGAGCGAGTAGATTTGAACCTGAGTATCAAGCTCCTTGGAATCCCGTTTGTCTTCCGAGGTCTTGTAGTCCCTGACCTCGAGGCCACCTCCATCCTTCAAGATCACATCGACCCTGCCGGTAACCGTTGCACCCTTCACCGGGAATTCTAGTCGATACTCGACCTGCTCGATGTTTGGAAAATCATCCTTGTGCTTCCGAGCGAACTCGACGAGTATCTCTCTGCCGCGTCGCCTGAAATCGTCCAGCACCTTGCCCCCGGCAAAAGGCATGTGAAACTCGTCATCGACTGCAGTAGCTACCGCGCTGACGGCGTCTATTCCTTCATCCTTAACCATCTGGGAGGCTCTCCGAAGGCAGTAGTGAAGGGACTTCCCGAAACCAAGGCCGAGATGTAGACCGGGCTGGAAGCCCAGCACATTCGCGAGAAGGTAAAGTTGGGGACATCGGGCATACTCGATGATATCGCCAGCACTAAGAACGGCAAGCTCGTCGTGGCCGTCCATTGGCTCAATCTTGACAGCCGGCATGGAGTCCCTGCCTGAGAGCACATCTGCCCTACTCAGATCCATCTCTTCAAGGAAGCGGCTCGGCGAGGCAGAGTTCTTCATCCGTCTAAAACGCGTCAACGCCAGGGCATCTCTAGCTCTTGTGACGGCAACGTAGAATAGTCTCCGTTCATCCTCCTCGCCTCCCTCGTATCTCGCAACATCAAACATATCCCGCGGAACGTCGCACCACTTCTGTTCCCGCCCAACCATCGATGTCGGGAATCTCCGATCGACAAGGGACGAAACGAAGACGATGGGCCACTCCAGTCCCTTTGCCTGGTGGACCGTCATCACGTTGACGGCATCTATATCCCAGATTGACGTGGGACTGTTGTCGTCGTAGGCGGTGGTGGCGTAGGAGTTCAAGAACCAGCAGAGATTCTTGAGATCGTGGTCCCACTTTGGTGTTCGCCCACCCAGTCGGTTCGCTGTCTCGTAGTCGGTGAGGATCTCACCAAAACGTCCAAGGCTTGCCATGACGGTCAGGTGGGTGGGATCATGGAAATCGAGTTGATTGATACGAAGTGTACTGAGGACGAAGTTGTAAATCTCCGTGAAGTTCTGGTAACCGCTCTTAGCTGAGTGGAGGTCGTCCTTGAGTTGCTCTAGTCTAGAAGTCACATCATTCGGCAGGGTGAGTCCGGTGGCATCCTCCCATTCTTCAATCGCACCACTGACGAGTTCCCTTCCGTTGATTCGGTCGCCCCACTTCCAAGGGTCCTCCACCCAGAAACCATCTCCCCAAAGCCAGGAGAAGATACGCCCCAGTGCCTGAGCCTCCGGTTTACGGAACAGCCCTACTTTTCCCCCCACAAGAACTGGGATGCCCTCCTTCTTCAGGGCCTCGAGCAGTGGTGGAGCAGATGTGGAAACGCTCCTCAGCAGAACTGCCATGTCTGAGTACTTTGCGTTGCCCTTCTCAACTAGGGTTCCAATCTGCTTGGCAATCCAAGCTGCCTCGTCTTCTGGCTTGTCACCATCGTAAACCACCAGTTGTCCTTTCTCGCCTCGGACTTGCTCCATCGGCTTGAAACTGCCATCAGCAATGTTCTTCGAGACAGAGTTGGCGGCCTTCACGAGGAGTTTGGCACTCCTTCGGTTATCTCTCAGGCTGAAAGTTTGGGCCCCTCTGAATTCCTTCGTGAACGAGTCGAAGTATCGTTCATCGGACCCCCTCCACTGATAGATGCTCTGCCGAGGGTCCCCCACCACGAAGACGCTCGCAGTCTTCCCAATCAGTTCAATGAGCTTGTTCTGGGCCCTATTGATGTCTTGGTACTCATCCACGATTAGATGTTTCACGCGACCCACCACTGATGGCTTCGACGATAACTTAGTAACGGCGAGAAGCATCATTCGCCCGAAGGTTAAGCGCTTCGCTTCCTCTAGGAGACTTGCGTACTTCTGTAGGGCATCGGTGAACTCCTTGGCGCTGGCTCCGAAGGTCTTGGGATTGAGCATCTCGTCCCATACCAAGTTCGCGGTCTTCAGGAAGTTCAGACATCCTTCGGCGTAGTTGTCACCGAATTTCTGAAGTCCAAGACTCCACCCGTGCCGCATCATGAACGCCGCTTCTTGGTTCTCGTCGAAAACGTCGTAGATACCATACCCGAAGTGGTCGTCCAGAAGTCGCTGGGCGTAACTGTGCATCGTTCCGATGAACATCTCACCAAGGTTCGAGGTCTTTTCGGGACCAGCAGTCTCAGCCACTCGGCGATAGACCCTATCCTTGATGGTCTGTGCGGCCTTCTCCGTAAACGTGAAGGCTACGATCTCGGAGGGTTGACACCCTTTGACCAGGAGAAGATAGACAATTCTGCGCGTGAGAGTCTCTGTCTTCCCTGCGCCAGCTCCTGCGATAATCCGAACGTACCTTCGATTGCAGATCACGGCTTTGGCTTGCTCGCTCGAGAGCTTCGTGGGGGTGGAAAGAATCTGTTTGATTAGTTCCTCAACTCTCATCCTCTCAGCCACGGGAAACCAGACACGCTCCATGAAGTTATGATGTTGACCTATGGTCTGGACGTATCGATAGCCCTCGCGGCCGCACGAGCCTTTGAGATAAAGTCAGGGTCTCCTTGAATCTGCACCATGAGCCACTCCACTAGCGCCAGGGAGTACTGTGGGGAAATGAATCGGGACTTGTAGAACAACTCTGGTTTCGAGTCGATCCCATGGACTTTCCGAATGTCATTGAAATCGTTAGGACCGAGTCGTTGACCACTGGTTAACCGTGAGTTGACCTGAATGAGAACATCCTTCCTTCTGTACGGATGCGTCTCGTCGGGATTCAAGCGCCGAACGATTGGAGCTGACGGGTCATTTGTAAGACGGACTGGGGAGGCGTCAGGCGCGCCCGAGAGGGTCACGTCCGGAGGGAGCACCATGACTTTGTGCCCCCTCGGTGCAGTTACCACCTTCCGGATACCGCTAAGCCAGTTCTTCTTTTGACGCTTGACGGCTCTCTCGATAGATTCTCGGATGTCTGCCCTTGTTCCCGGCTCGCTTTTTGCCCCGTGGCGGAAGTAGATCACACCCTGAAGGAATGCGTTCACCTGTTTCCCATCTTGTCGAGCATAGTTGCCAGTCTTTGAGAAGGGAGCAGGTGGATCAAGTTCTCCAATCACCCAAGCCACGAGCTTCATCCCTTGCTTCTGGGTTTCGTGGAACTCGAAGTCAGAGAATTGAACTCCGGTGTACTTGTTGATCTGATCGGTTAGCCGGGCAGGATCGAAAGCAAGGACGGGAGCAACGTCCACCCCAGCAGGAGTGCCGTCATTCTTTACCCCAAACAGGATGCAGCCACCTCCCGAATTGGCGAGTGCCAGCACGTCTTTGAGTAGCTCAAGAACTTCCCCTAGCTGCTCCGGGTTGAACCCCTCCTTGAACTCAATCCGGTGTGACTCCCTTGTGGCCGACAGGGCCTTGCCGGCAGGCACGGATGATGGGGAAATTGAATCTGTCGGCGAGGCAGCGACCGAACTCCCGCCCTTGACCATAGAAGATACCCCTTCGACCCCACGACAGCAAGCCGCGTCCCAAGAAGACTGTTGCTTCCATGGCCTCATCTCGCGACCAGTCTCACGACGGTATTGCGAGAGCATGGCGCATCTCAAGTCTTGGACTGATGTGGCGGTGGTTCCCCTTCGATCTCCGAGGTGAACCACCTTGGAGACAGAAGCAAGAGCCCAGAGCCTACCGCCGAGCGAATGGATCGAGGAGCCCAGCAGGAGGAGCACTGGCAAATCCCCTCCCCTCAAGGGACGGGACGAGATCCTCGACGAACTGCGCGAGCATTACCTTGAGGTCAATCCCCTCTTCATTCAGGGCCTCCGCGGAGTCGGAACTTCCGCTATTGCTCAGGAGCATGTGAGCGAGCTGAGGGCCCAGCTGAATGGTCGGAACCCCGTGGTCATCCGCGTGGACGTCTCTGACCGGAACTGCCCCAGTAGCGACCCCTCCTACGGGGTGGCCGCAACGCTCCTCCAGCACTTCCAGCCAGACGCCCCGGTCAAGGGCTCCTCCCGGGACCGGATCATGTGGTGGTTCCTCCGCCGGGTCATGGCCGAGGGCAGGCCGGTCGTCGTCTGGCTTGACCAGCTGCGTCCCAACGTGCGGTCGTTGGAGAGCGTCGTGGGCCCTCTTCTGAGCCCAGGTGTGCTCCTGAACGATGTGAGGGGACTCCCGCCGATTATCCTGGTGCTCCCAGGGAGTGGGAATGCCGGGCTCGACGAGAGCGTGAGACGCATCCATGTCCCACCTCTCCCGTCCGGGACCATCAGCGAGGTCCTTGAGGCTAGGGCTCGTCAAACGGGCTGGGCCTGGACCCCTGGGGCCATTGCGAAGCTCACGGACATCCTGGCCATGAGGGGCAACAGTCTGTCGGTCATGGACGAGATCCTGACGACCGCCGTGAAGAGGGCAGGGTGTCACGGTATCGTCGTCGAGCAGGACGTGTCCCCTCCCTCGTCGAGGGAGCGCACCCGGGCAAGCAAGCGGCAGGCCGAACTCCGTCTCTTGGGGGTCCTCCGCACAGCGGGCGGCAAGCTTCCTATGGGCCAACTTGTTGATGAGCTCGGGAGAGCGTTCTCCAGCGAGGGCGAAAGCGCCCCATCTCCGAGCAACGTCCGGCGCTGGACGGCAAGATTGCAGGCGCTCGGGACGGTCAAACGGTCGGTCGCGATGGGTGGGGATGGGGGGAGCCGGTCGATGGTAAGTCTCGCAGATGGGGGTGAAGGGTGCCGGGACTGCTCACCTTCACCTCCGAAGGTGAGGCCCCCCAGCGCGTGGGGCAAAGGCCTTTCAACGCGAAGCGCTCTTGGATCACTGCAATGATTC
>JAKBKR010000126.1 GCA_021832495.1 bacterium
CAGGACCATCGCGATCGCGGTGAACACAAAGCCCGCGCTGAGCAGCCCGGAGAAGACCGGGTACGTCCATGCGAAGGGGTCGGGGGCGGGTGGGGGTGGGAACGTTGTGACATTGAGCGCTGCGTAAGTGTTGTACAGACCCCACCACGTATCGACCGTGACCTGCACGAGGTAGGTCCTGTCCGAGGAGAGCCCGGTGATGTTCAAACTCCCGCTGGCGGGAAGGGCGACGTTCGCCTGGGGGCCGTTCGGTGGGGACAAAGTGAGGTAGGCGGTCGGGGAGCCGGGTAGGGAAAGGATGTCCGAAGGCGTCCAACTGAGAAGGAAGCTATCGTAAGTGACGTCAGAGGCCGATAGGGTGAGGGCAGGGGGGGCGGAAGGACCATAGTCGAAGAGCACGTCGAGCTGGCCCTGGGCGCTTCCGCCTCGGGCGCTCATGCCTACAGCAGTCACCTCGAGATTGGTGGAACTCGAGGCGGAAAGGGCCGTCGAAGAGAGCTGCACGGTCCGGTAAGGAACGGGGCTAGCCACTGCGTACCCGGGGACATAGAAGAAGGCCACGGTGCTTCCCGCCGAACTGGCGCTCACATATTCGCCGTACGATCCGGCCGCGGGGTTGAGCGCAAGGTAGATCATCGGGTACGTGCTGGTCGGCATGGACCATATCGGCTGTTCGTATCCCTGGGGCGGCGGGGCGGATGAGTAGTTGAACCCATAGATCGTGTTCCCTCCTCCGTCGACCACTAGGCGGGAGGCGTTGTAGCTGAACGCGGCCAACGCGCTGCCGCTAAATGGTGTCCCGGGGTCCACGTTGGTATCGTTCTCGGCGATCGTGGTCCGTACGTTCGCGGCTTCATCGATCCAGTAGCCGTCCGATCCGACCTGGATCACCGTGCTCCCGTCGGGTGAAAGCAGAGCTTCGGTGAGCGAACCCGAGGGAGGGCTGGTCTCCTGCTCCAGGGGTGGGGGGGATCCGGAGTACTTGGCCACCTCGACGTAGGTGTTGGTCCCATCTTGGAAAGCGAAGAGGAGATAGCTCCCGTCGGAGGTCATGCTTACGTCGATCGCGCTCATCGCGGCCCCGGTACTGGAAGTCTGGCTGAAGTTCCAAAGCTCCGCGCCGGTGTTCCCGTTGAGGTAGGAAAGCCAGACCCCGTAATCTGATGCCGAGGAACTGGTGACCTCGAAGGTGAATCCGGCGGCGACGATCTGGGCCGAAGCCGAGATCGCGATCGCCCCCACGGCGAGGCTCGTCATGTTGAAACCGGCCGCTTTCCCGCCAAACTTGTCCAGGATCTCGGGTCCCGGATTGTAGGACCAGAGGGCAGTGGCATTCGGAAACGCAAAGGCGGAGGCCGTTCCGCCAACGCCCACCATGACATAGCTCGAGGTCCCCACCTTCCCGTTGATGACAGGGGGTGCGGCAGAAATGGCTAGGGTACCCCAATCGACGCTCGTGCCCAACTGCCAGATGGCCTCGGGAGTGTTCGAGGAACTGTTGAACAAGTAGAGTTGGTCGGCGGAAGTGGTGGCAGCCACGTATCCCCCATCCCCGGCCACGGCGACATCCTTCACGTCGGCCGTTCCCGTGTCGTACGTCCAGCCAGTGGGAGGGGGAGGAGTTGCGGCCGGATGATGGGTCGCGACAGCGACCGCGCCCACGGAGCCGGACAATGCGCCACTCAGCACAAGGGGTACCATCAGGGCGAGTGCGATGAGCGGGATGCGCCTCACGTGTTCCATAGTGCGAGTGTGACCGCGATCGGGCCGTTCCAGCCAGGGGGTGAGGGCAACCCAATCTGCTGCACATACAAATCAAGGGGGGAATAAGTAGATTGCGCCCCCAAGTCGAGGTGGGCCCCTCCGTGGCCGGAGGGGGCTACGACCGTGAGATTGAAAAAGGCAAAGGTCCCCCGTGTGAGGTTGTCGAGCTCGAGCTGGATCGCCCATCCGACCGCGCCGGGGTTCAGGAGCAGTTTCTGCGTGGTCTGTCCACTACCGATGAGGTAGATGGCCTCTGTAAGAAGGTGCGCTCCTCCCTGATCCTGTTCGACCACCGTGCTCGAGCGGGTTGGGAACTGAGAGACGGGGAATGTGGACTGGAGGACGGTTCCCAATGTGGCAGAAGCGTAGCTCTGTCCCGCCGCGTTCTGACCCGGGGTCGAAACGGGTGCGAGGAAAACGTCCATCAGGAAGAAGAACGCAAGGAGCAGGAGCGAGAGGAACACGATGCCATCGACGATGGCGACCTGACCCCGGTGGTCCCGCCACCGCGCTCGGGACCACGCTAGCTCCATACGCTCACCACCACGGTTGCATCGTGATACTCTTGGTCCGTCACGAAGATCGTAACGGGACTCTCAGCCACATAGATGCCGTTCGAGAGCCGGTACCCGGGCGGGGGGATACACGCTGGCGGCTTGCCTGTGGAATAACTCTGCTGGCAACTGTCCACTGTCCGGTTGTAATGGATGTGGAAGGGCGATATGTCGATGATCTGGATCTCGTAGCCGCTCGGCGGGTGGAGATCGTAGGAGATGTTGACGAACGTCAGATTGACGACCTTGGAGGACTGGAAGAGATCCCGCTGGTTCTGATACGTGAGGTTCTGGTACCCCAGGACGGCCTGAAGGAGGGTCTCTGCCTGCTGGGAGAACTGCGCATTCTGCTGCTTCTGCGAGAGGCTCTCGAATGCGCTGACGGCCGTGGCCAGGAAGAGGAGAAGGGCGGCCAGCACCACGATGAGGACCGGGAACTCCTCGAAAAACCCCGCCACGCCCCGGCGGGACCGCTTGCCCCTCACGACCGTACCAAGGGCGGTAGCCCCCTTAACGTTTGCAGGATTTCAGCCGCTGGGGCGGTCGGCCCCGACGAAGACGGCCAAGCGATGGGTTTCCGTGGGTCAGGGCAGATTGAACGCCTGCAGGACGTTCCGGAGGTCCTTGCCCACGACGATCGCGTTCGCTCCGGAGAGCACGGTATCGTCCTGTGCGTTGAAAGCCACCCCTACGCGGGATGCCCGGAACAGCCCGACGTCGATCTCGGAATTCCCCACGGAGGCCGTCTCGGCGGGTGTAAGGCCCAGCCTAGCCTGGAGGGCGCGAAGGGTCTCCTCCTTGCGCTTCACGGGTACCCGGATGATCCCGCGTACGAGCACCCCCTCGGCATCCGTCTCGAAACCGTTGGCCAGGGCAAGGTCCATGCCGAGTTCCCGTTGCACGCGTTCCGCGAGAATGTCGATGCCACCGCTGACGATCGCCGTGGTGATCCCGGGCCGGCGAAGCCGGTCCATGAGCTCCCGGGCACCGGGCATGAGGGGGACCTCGGAAAGAATCTGCGTAAGGTCCTGAACCGATATCCGGGGGGCATGCTTGTGCCAAAGGGCCAGGTCCCGACGGACGAACTCCACGTCATCGATCTCGTTGTTCATGAACGCCCGTACCGCTTCGTCATTGTTCGCCCCGAAGTGGGCATGGACGTAGGCCCACGAACTCACGATATCGACCAGTGTCCCATCCATATCGAAGGCCACGAGGCGCAGCGGGGGAGGGGTGGTCATTCAGCAGCGACCCCATGGCGGGCCATGCGCTCGAGCCGCTCCCGAAGCTCGGCCACCTTGGCCTCCAGCTCCGCGCGCACCGCGGCCGGGGCCTTCTCCCGGAAGGTCGCGTCCTCGAGACGGGCCAAGGACCGGGAAAGGAGTTGCTCAAGCATCTTCCGTTCCCGCTCCATGGCCGCTCCAGTGACGTCCCCGCCCTCGCGGCGGGCCAAGTAGATCTCTGCCGGGGCGAGGACGAGGGAGGCCATGCCCGGATGAGGGGTACCGGTCTCGGCCGTGATCTGGATCTCGCCGACCTTGGCAAGCGTGGCGATGAGCCGCCGGTGCTCCTCGGAGGAAAGGAGGGCGCGGGCCGTCTCCGTGGTCGGTGAGACCATGGCGTTCGGACGATCGGTCGGGACCCAGCCGGCTTCATGGCTCAGCGTCCGTAACCCCCGAGCCACTTCTTGGAACACCGCCAGTTTCTCCTCAGCATCGAGGTCGGCTGCGCGGGGGTTCTCGGGCCATGTCGATACGGCGAGATACTCCCCGGTGTGCGGGATGGCGTGCCAGAGCTCCTCGGTAACATGGGGTATGAAGGGATGAAGTAAGTGAAGCACCCGGTCGACCGCAAAGAGCGCAACGGCCTGGGTCTGCTGCTGCGCCTCCGGCCCATGGAGGCCCTTGAGGCGCTCCTTCTGGGCTTCCAGATACCAGTCGGCGAGCTCGTGCCAGACAAACTGGTAGAGCGTGGAGGCTACGCGGGTGAGATCGTAGTGCTCGAGGCCATCAACGACCGAGCGCTCGGCGTAAGCTAGGCGGGAGAGTATCCAGCGATCGAAGAGGTTCGCCGCAACGGGAGGGTCGAGGCTGGCCGGGACCGCGTCCGCCCGAAGGGAACCTTGCACGAGCCGCACCACGTTCCAGAGCTTGGTGATGAAATTCCGGGCTCCCTCAAGGTGGCGCTTGTAATCCCACCACCCGCTCTGTTCGACGGGATTGGGGAAGAGGAGCGCAAAACGGAACGCGTCCGCCCCCCACGCCTCGATGAACTCGAGGGGGTCGGGGGAGTTGCCCAGGCTCTTCGAGAGCTTCCGGCCGTCGCGGTCGGTAAGGATCCCGGTGAGGAACACCTCGGGGAATGGGACCTCGTTGAGGAAGGTCAAAGACGCCATGATCATCCGCGCGACCCAAAAGAACACGATGTCGGAGCCGGTCACGAGGACCGACGCGGGGAAATAGCTGGCGAGGTCGCGGGTCTTCTCGGGCCATCCCAGGGTAGCGAAAGGCCAGAGCCACGAGGAGAACCAAGTGTCGAGGACATCGGGATCTGGCCGTAGCGTGGTCGCTCCGCACCGGGGACAGGAGGGGGGAGGAGCGGCATACGCGTCGAATGTATGACACGAATCGCAGTACCACACGGGAATCTCGTGTCCCCAGATGATCTGGCGGGAGATGCACCAGTCCTCGAGGTGCTCCATGAAATGGAAGTAGGTCTTGGTCCACGCCTCAGGATGGATCCGGATCTCTCCGCGCTGCACGGATTCGAGGGCCCGACGACCCATTGCCTTCGTGTCCACAAACCATTGTGTGGAAAGGCGAGGCTCTATCGGAACGTTCGAACGATCTGAGTGCCCCACATGCTGCAGGTGAGGTTCCTCCTTCTCCACGAGCCCAAGGGATCGGAGTCGCTCCACGACGCGTTCCCGGGCTTCCTTCCAATTAAGGCCACGGAAGTCCTCGGGCACGTACTCCCCGGACAGGTGGGCGCCCTCGTCCAGCACATCCCGGCGCTGGGGGAGTTCGGGATGGCGCCGGACGATGGCCAGATCGGCGGGATCATGCGAGGGGGTGATCTTGAGGGCGCCATTGCCAAAGGTACGGTCGACGGCGGGGTCCGCGATGACCGGGATGGTCCGGTCTGTGAGCGGCAAGTGCACCTTGCGCCCGATAAAGTCCCGGTGACGCTCGTCCTCGGGGTGAATGGCAACCGCCACGTCGCCGAAAAGAGTCTCGGGCCGCGTCGTCGCCACGGTGATCCCGGACCCATCCCCTCCCTCGAATGGGTAGCGGATGTACCAAAGTTTGCCGTGCACCTCGACGGGGATGACCTCGAGGTCCGAAACGGCGGTACGGATCTTCGGGTCCCAATTGACCATCCGCTCGGCCCGATAGATGAGCCCCTGGCGATAGAGGTCGATGAACGCGGTACGAACGGCGGTGCGGTAGGACGGGTCCATGGTGTACACGTACCGAGTCCAGTCGAGCGAGAAGCCGTGGGCCGTCAGTTGCCGGCGGATGTAGGCCTCCTTCTCCTTCTTCCACTCTTCGATGTGGGACGCGAGCTCCTGCCGGGTGAGGGTGACCGGGTTCACCCCCTTCTTCTCGAGCGCCTTGCGCACGGCGATCTGGGTGGCGAGTCCCGCATGGTCGACCCCGGGAAGCCACAGCGTCGGTACACCCCGCATGCGCATCCAGCGGGCCAGCACATCCATGCACGTCCCACCGAGGCTGTGCCCCAGCGTGAGGGTTCCCGTCACGTTGGGAGGGGGGAGAAGTATCGTCGTATGGCGTTCTTTGGCCTCGATGGGAGGGGCTTGGAAGAGGTGATGGCCCTCCCACGCCTCCTGCCAATGGCCCTCGTAGGCTTTCGGCTCGCAACGGGGCGGCAACGGCGAACTCATGGATGGTGGAATGGGTACGCCAACTCTCCCATTAAGCTGACCGCTTGTACGGAGGTTCGCGGCCCAGTTCCTCCAATCGACCCTCGAGGCGGGCGCGTACCCCGGGCCACTCCCCGGAGAGGATGCGGTAGTACACCGAATCGCGAAACGATCCATCCGGTAAACGCATGTGGTGCGCCAGCACGGCCTCCCGCGTCGCACCGAT
>JAKBKR010000127.1 GCA_021832495.1 bacterium
TGAGGTGGCCGGAAACTCAACTTCGGGGGTACCGGAACACGCGCCCTGGGTCTGCTCGACCGACCCTCCATTATCTCCGGAGGAGGCAAACACGCTGATCCCTCGGGCCGCCGCCACCTGCAGCGCGTTGTCCATGGCCTGCTCGAAGCTGAGGTCCTGCCCGTCGGGAGACCCGAAGGACATGGATATCACACTGACAGAGGCATTGACAAGGTAGTTCAAGGCGTCCTCCAACTGGACGTCCGATGGTGAATAGTGGTTTGAGGCCGGGCCGTCTGGGACGTAGACCGGCATGAGGGTAGCCCCTGGAGCCTGGGATTCGCTCCATTCCATGTCCAACGTTAGCTCGAAGGGGGCTTGGCTCGGATCATTGACGGCCGCCGGGCTAGGGGAAGGGGCTCCGTCCAAGGGGACCGGCTCGATGGTGAATGACGGTTGCGAAGAGGGGTAGAGCTCCGTCTGGAAGCTTGTGAGGTCGTTCGGATTGTACCCATCGCCCCAGAGGACAAGGCCGATGGTTTCCCCCGTGGCCCACAATCCGGATGCCGTCAGATTGTACACGTGGTCGAGACCATACATGAAGTGTGGATAGTCCGGGTAGATCTCGCTACTGTTCACCGCCGGAACCGGAGCAAGATCGAAGGAGAAGGTGGCGACGTTCTCCGAGAGTCCGGACACCGCAACCACGTACGGGCGAAGCGCGAGAGGGAGCGTGGGCGGGCTGGTCGGAACGACGACCGTTCGGCCATGGTAGGTGCCCGTCTCGAGAGAAGTATGGAAGTAACGCTCCGCCGCACCCGCGCTTCCGCGCACCATGAGGAACAGGTGGTCAGAATATTGGGACACCGGGGTTAAGCCCCCCGATTCTAGAGCCGTCGTAACCTCGTGGTAGTCGCTGGCTGTGGGGGCGTATTCTGCCAAGTATTGCTCTCGAGAGAGGAAATGTCCGTATGCCGGGGAGCTTGGAGTCGCCGCTTCCACGGCGATCTGGTCCAGTCCCGTGACGTTCCGCGGTCCGAGGGAGATACCGAGCGAGATCATCGTACTCGAGTTCAGAGGGTGCGCTGCCGTCAGGGCTCCGAGCACGGAGGGAACATATCCGAGGGCCCCCGCTGCGTCGGGGGAGGAAGTGGATGGAGTCACAGCCACGGTAAAAGGAGCAATCGATGGCCCCCGGTGGTTCGGGGTTGCCATCCCCGCGGGTGTGCCCAACAAAATAAAAACTGCGAACGCGACACCGAAAGCGGTGGAGAAGAGCATGCGTTGAGGTACCATCGATGGACGATCGCTCATCGATTTTGATCAGGTTATGTACAGCCGCAGCCGGGATTAAGACATCGGTCCCACTTGGGTTCCCAGATCGGGTTGCTTATCCAAGATGCCATGTCGGCCTGCCATACCCACGCGGGAGCTTCGCCGGCGGTGTAGGGGCTCCCCAAGGATCCGGCCGGGGGATTGGGCTACCTCCGCGCTTGCGCGCGAGATAAGCATCGATCGCCTCGGCGGCCTTCGTCCCCGCCGCCATGGCGTACACCACCGACCTGCCTCCCGTGGCGAAGACGCCTTCCACATGGGTCATAAAATCCCCCGCAGCGCCCTGGGGCCATCCCTGCGATCCGAACTGGAGTTCAAGCTCGGAGGGGAATCCTTCTGTGGCTGCTCGCTGTCCAACCGCTACGATCACCGTATCACAGGGGATCGTGCGTTGCGACCCAGGGACCAAGCGGGGGGAACGCCGACCCGAAGCATCCGGTGGACCCAGTTCTGTCTGCTGGAGTTCAAGCCCCTCGACATGCTCGACCCCCAAGATCCGCAAAGGGGTGGTCTGGAAGAGGAACCCGATACCTTCCTCCTCAGCCTCGTGAACCTCGTCTTTGTCGGCAGGCATCTCCCTACGCCCCCGACGATAGACCACGGTCACCTCTCCCCCCCCTGAGAGCCGTAGCGCGGATCGTGCGGCGTCCATCGCGACATCGCCGCCTCCGATGACTAGTATCTTCCGTCCGAGGGTTGGGGGGTAGACTTCGTTCACGTCCCGCAGCAACGAAAATGCTGGATACACTTCGGGAAGCTCCTCACCCGGGATGCCCAAAGCTCGGTGCTCTGTCGCACCCATCGTAAGAAGGACGGCGTCAAAGCCGCCATAGATCAAAGAATCCGTTGATATGTCCGTACCGACCCTTGTCGTGTTGACGAAATGCACCGGAAGGTCTTGGAACCGATCAAGGTCTTGTTCTAACTCGGGACCCACCATACGGTACCGGGGGATGGTGTTGACCTGTCCACCAAGGCGCACTTGTGATTCATAAACGGTCACCTCGTACCCCCGCAACCCTAATTCCCAGGCTGCCATGATCCCGGCTGGCCCACCTCCCACGACAGCCACACGTTGGCCGTTCAAGGGAGCTGGGACATACCGAAGGTCGGACTTTCCGAGCTCCAGTCCGGCCCGCTTCAGTTGTCGGATCGCGATGGGAACTCCCTTCTTTCCCACAACACACGCATCCTCACAATAGTGATAACAGACCTTACAGAGGGTCGTGGCCAATGGATTCTCGGTCAGGATGGCACGGGCGGAATCGTCAAACTTCCGTTCGGCTATCAGCCGGATGTACTCGCGGGCGTCCTGGGTGATAGGACAGGCTTCTACACAATAGGGCTTGCCACACTGGATGCACCGCTTTGCCTCGAGCACTGCGTCTTCGAGCGTATAGGAATGGATTACCTCCTTGAAATCTTGGGTCCGGGTCTTGGGATCCTCCACGGGAACTCGCACTCGAACTGTGTTCAACTTTACCGGGTGACTCTTGGGAGGTGGAGCGGAGGCGTTTGGAGTACCCATAGCGGAGTCTGCGACCATGGTGCTCAGATAATGAATGGACCGCGTGGGGAAAAAGGCTTTGATGATTCCAAGAGAACTTCCCAAAGCGAGCGAGCCCCCAACGACACATAGTTGGGATGCTCAACAGCGGAGACGCTCACTTGTCCTGAGACGCAACGTTATCTATCCTCGAACCCTGACTGGCTCTCGGTTCCGGCGTACGCCGGGTCGGATGCTGAGGTAGCCTAGCTCGGTCAAGGCGCCGGTCTCGAAAACCGGTGGGGGTTCACTCCGCGGGAGTTCAAATCTCCCCCTCAGCGCCTTCCCCGGCTGCTCGTTTACTTTAAATATGGCCCTGACCATGTAGCCTACAGGATGGCGAAGAAGACCCGGGAAGGGTCACCGGAAAAGGGCCACGGACGGGTCCATGAGTTGCTTGCCAAAGACCCCAGAGTGCGGGAGTGGCACGAAGAGAAGTCCCTCAAGTCCCGTTTGAGCGCGGACACCTACGCCCGGATGCTCTGCCTCATCTCAGAGCGCGTGGGTATGACCCCCGAGGAGATCGTGATCAACGCCAAGAAGAGCCCGGACAAGCTCCGGGTTCGCTTTGCGGAGTGTGCCTCGGCCCTGAAGAAGGACGGTTGGCTCGACACTTCCATCGCCAAAGGGTTCCTGATGGTCAAGGCCTACCTCAAGTACCGGCACGTCACCACCGATGTCTTTCCCCCTCTCTCCTCTACCACCGGGGAGACGATCCAGAGAGAGCGCGTCCCAACTCAAGAGGAGCTGGGTACGATCCTCGACAAGCTCTCCCTACGGGGTCGGGTGGTTGCTCTCTTCATGGCCCACAGCGGGGTCCGTCCCCAAGTCATTGGTTCCTACCAAGGGGAGAGTGGGTTGCGCCTAAGAGACCTACCGGACCTCCAGCTTGGGGGGAAGACTCTCTCTTTCATTGAGACCCCGTTCGTCGTCCGGGTTCCCGCCAACCTGAGCAAGACACGGACCACATACACGACCTTCGGGACCTCCCAACAAGCAACCGCCCTCCTTGCCTACCTCAGCGAGCGTAGGGACGCGGGGGAGAAGCTGGGTCCGGATTCTCCGGTGGTGGCAGCACAGCCTACCCGAGGAGCGGCCCGGATGAGACGGGAGAACGCGAGCTTCGATAACGGGTTCCTGTCCACTTCCGTTGTTGTCCGGGAAATCCACGAGGTCCTGAACTCCTCTCTCCCGGAGGGGGTCACTTGGAGGCCCTATGTCCTCCGGTCCTACTGCTCGACCCGCCTCATGATGGCGGAGGGAGCGGGAAAGATGACCCGCGATCTCCGGGAAGCCATCTTGGGTCACGACACAGGAGTGTCGGGGAGGTACAACGTGGGCAAGCCTTGGGGCCCGGAAGTTCTCAAGGAGGCTCGCGCCCAGTACAAGCGGGCCGAGCCCTATCTCCTAACATCGGCCAAGTCTGAGGAGGGGAACGAGAACGCAACCCGCGTCATCCGCCTGCTCCTCGAAGCACGGGGAGTCCCGACCGAGAAGCTGGAGAAGCTCAACCTGGGATCCATGAGTGACGAGGAGATCGTGGCGCTCATCAAGACCGTGGGGGCCTCCTCAGGGACGGAGAAGAAGTCGCAACGAGCCGTCCCGGTCGAGGAGGTCCCCAAACTGCTGGAGGAGGGGTGGGAGTACATCGCCCCCCTCAACGGGAGCATGGCGGTGCTGAAGGTCCCTCAGAGTCGCGGTTAGTTACGGGACTTCTGCAATTTCCCAGCTGCTCCGGATTCTGCGACAGAAGCTTCTCAATCCGCTGTTCCCAATGAGCTGCCTGTCGGTTGTGTATAGTTGCTGAGTCGTTTCACACGACAAAGCGGTTGCGACAATAAGGATGTCTCCTGCACCAACTCCGGGCATCACCCTCGCAATCCTTTCAACATAAGTCGCGACCGAGGAGTTGCGCTCTCTGTGACGATTGACCCCACAGATGCCAAGTCGCCCACTGGAGGTCAGGTTGACCAGTTTCTTGAATGGTGGAGAAACACCATCTTGAGTGCGATATTCGTTCGGCATGGCGGCAAAGAGGGAAAAAGCTTCTCCGATAGCCCACTTGGAAACCGATAGTCCGCGGTTCCGGGAATCGTACACGAGTCGATGAACTTTCGTGTAAATATCGCGTTGTCCCGACCCGAGACCTTCTCTGGGTTCGTGACCGAGAAGAAGGGGAATCAGATAGCAAGTATCTATGTGGAACCGGCAAGTTCCTTGTGGGTCTGAAGAAATTCTTCCACCTCCCTCCAAACTTCAGCCTTGATATGAGGCTTGATTGATCGAGCCCAGACAAGCCCCGCCGACGTAGCCCCCGATGCCCTGTTGGTTCTTAGAGATGTCACCAGGTCAATCGTTGTTGTCAGAGCTTCGAGGAATGCGATTCCATGTGCGTTAGCTTCCACGACAGTGGTTAGCAGAGGGCCGGGCAGATCAGTGGCGGGCGGGATTGACTTCAGCCCTGCGTCCCCCGTAGAGTAGTAAACCTTGGCGAGTTCCGGAGAGTACGGACCGTTGACGTAAAGGTTGAACGCAAAATCACGCGCAGGGGTGTACCCTCCGGCTTTGAGTAGATAGACCAGTTTCTGAATCCGGATACGTCCTTCCTTGGTGCTCATGCTGACTGGAACCTTGCTCCGGGTTGAGATGAGTCGCAGAGCCCCCATGACATTCTCTTGTCCCCGCTTGGTGTTCATAGTTCCTCCTTCGTCTTTCTCAATAGGCCAATGGGCATATCAATGCTCCGAGCGCTCTATGCAAACGGCAGGTGAATGGGTTTGAAACTGGAAGAGGACCGAGAAGCCTGACAGCGGTTGCGCCGTCCTCTCCCTAGCAATCACCCCCTACCCATCTCACGTATAAGAACCGGTCCCGCAGGCAATCCTGAGGGGCCAAAGGTGCGTCCCTATGCCCCTCTGAGCCTTTGGGACGAACCGGGTGGGGGACAGGGACCTGTTCCACGACTTCCCCGCTCTAACCCGTTCCTAATCAGGAAGTCCCAAGTCCCGATAGAGTCTTGAGTACGACTTCGACTTGTTCCGGATCGGAAGCACTATGCCCCGTTCCCGGTACATCCGGGTCACGATATGTTTGAGGATTTTTGTCTCATCTCCCCCCTTGTAAAGGTCAGTGGTCCAGACGTGGATCACCAGAAAGCCACGGCGTTGGAACTCGCCATCTTGCCTTCTATCCCTTCGGTTTGCATCGGGGAGGGAGTGGAACTGAGGTCCATCTAACTCGATCAGAACCTGGTAATCGGGCAAGAGGAAGTCAACTGAGTAGGGTCCTACCTGGACCTGGGAAACAATGCGTACCCCCAGCTTGCGGAGAACCTTCAGCATCCGGCCCTCGCTCTTGTTCATCCTCTGGGAGTTCTTCTTCCAAGACCCGATAGGGTCGCTTTCAATTGCCTTTACCGGAAGCATGCTGATAGAAAGAAGACCAATCTGTAGAAGAGGTCTTTCTGAAGTGTTCCGTGTTCATTGAAGAGTCTATGATTTTCAAGAACGGACTTCTTCAACCCTACGCGGTCCAATGGAA
>JAKBKR010000128.1 GCA_021832495.1 bacterium
CTACGGCCACAGTAACCCTGGTCCTGAAGGATCCTCCGATGCTCGGGCTACTATGGCGGGCAGATTCCGTTGCGTATTCCACCGGGGACCGTTCCCAAGTAGGTGTCTATGCCGTCTCTCCCGAAGGAAAGAGAGAGACACGGAAGAAGTTCTCCAGCTGGGAGCAGGGGGCACTATTCCGGCGAGCGCCCCGAGCGCCCAAGAGGAAGGATGAGACATTCCGCGTGAGGGCAGACGTGTTGGACGGGACTGTCGACCAGGTCATCAAGAACCTGGACCACTTTGGTCCACAAGCCCTGGAACAGTTCCGCGCACTGGAGCTACAAGGGAAAAAGCGTACCGGGGTACTGGACGCGATTGAGGAGCGACTGGAGATCGGAGACGATCTCAATTTCCCGAGGTTGATCACATACTGAGGCAACTTATGGATGAGACACCATTGGCCGGATGTGTCATGATCAATGGAATCACCACGCATGTTTGTCAGGAGGTCTATGAGGACCACGCGCGGTGTGCCTGGGTCATCTGCAAGATGCCCTTCCTCTGTAGGGCAGCCTCTCGGAAAGTCTCAAGTATTCGAGTGTCGCATGAGATAAATCAGTCAAGGAGATGACGGGTGCGATGGGCACAGAGACTGTGATCGGAGCGGCTCCGGCGCTCCCTGGGCGTCACGTCGCACTGTACGTCCGCGTGTCGACACAGGAGCAGGACCTGGAAGGACAGGAGCGCCAACTGCGAGAGCTCTGCGAGGCCAGGTCTTGGGAGGTAGTCGAGGTCTACAAAGAGAAAGTCTCGGCGTGGAAGAAGACCTCAGTTAGATCCGAGTATGATCGATTGCATCGAGATCTACCGCTACGAAAATGGGACACGGTCGTAGTCTGGAGCCTGGATCGGTACTCGCGAGCTCAGCAGGCCTGGACGGCGATGGCCGACATCCAGGAGCTGCGCGAGCAAGGAGTCAAGTTCGTCTCATTGACTGAACCCATGCTGGAGACTCCGGATCCCGGTGATCTCGGTAGAGAGTTTGCGTGGGAACTCCTGACAGCGGTGCAGGCCCTGGTCGCTAAGTTCGAGAGCACCAGAAAGGCCGAGAGGATCACACTGGCGATGGAGGAGCTCCGATCAGGTCGGAGGCAGACGAAGTCAGGAAGGCCAGTAGGCCGTCCCCGAGTAGCGGATGCAAAGACGCTTCTCAGGATCCAGGAGCTCAAAGATGCTGGGATGCTCTGGAGAGAGATCTCACAGCGAGTGGGGCTATCTCGGTGGAGCTGCGAGAACTGCTGGCGTCGCTGGCGGAGGGGGGAATATCCCGATGCCCCTGCCCCGTCTCAACCCCTCCCCCGTCGAAACCCTGATTTGTCCGAGGAGAACCCTCCGGGGGCGTCAACGGATGGTTAGTGACGTGCCCAGGGAGGAGGACGAAGAGGATCCAAACGTTGATCCCCTGACAGCGGCAGAGCGTTCCGGGAGGCAATGGCCCAAGATCATTGCGGGCGTCCAGTCCCAGCTGGACCATTGGGCATAGATTCCGGCCGGAATCTCGTAAGACCGCCTCACACAAGTGCCCCAGGATTGCGTCTGACCTGGTCCAAGGTGTCCCAGCACCCCCTGAAGTGGGCCGAAGACTGGATAGGGTCTGGACCCTTGGTTGTCAAAGATTCCGCAAGGCCCCTGCTCGGAACGAAAGCAGGAAGCGAGAAACGCAGAATACTATCAAGCGCTATTTTTGTTGTTCTTTCTTCTGGGGTCTACCGCACGTGCATCCTCCCATCCGAGGTGTGCGATGGCTCGTGCCCGGTCTTGAGGATAGCCCTGGTTCCTCAACTCGATGAACTTCCGGGCTTTCTCCTCTCTCTGTTGTGCCCGTTCCTCCCGCTCCTTGGCCTTCACGAGGGGGTCAGAGAGCTCCAGCCTGCGCTGGGCATCGTGCAATGAGCGTTGGATGCGGTCCATCTTGGCCGCTTGGTAAGTGCTCCAGAACTCCGTGCCATCGAGGGGCTCGAACTCAAGACGTGCGTACTTACGGAACTGATAAAACCCAAAGCTTCGAGGTTGGCGGCGGAGGTAGCGGATCTTGGAGGGTCGCTCGTGGGCGATGGCCCTCCCTGATCGTTCCGCCTCACAGTAGATCCAGAACCGGCAGCTTCTCTCCCGGAACTCCGGGTCCAGGTCCTCAAGGTGTGGGATCAGATAGAACACGGTGATCCCCTTGGCCCGCACCTTGTTCACGGCTTTGACGAGTTCGATATTTTCTACGCTCTGCCATTGGCGGTTGTACCCTCCCTCTATTGCCTCGTCACTGACGACTGCGTCACCAAAGCTTCGGGACTCGTAGAGGTTGAGCATGTCCTTGGCATCGTAGGCTACCTGGGTCGCGGGGTCGAACCGATCTGGGCGCTCCTGGGCATCTCGGAACGCAGCGGTCCAGTCGAGGCTCTTGACCAGGTCGGGGAGGAGGTCCTCTGCGGGGATCTGCCTGTCACAGATCTGTGCGTAGGTTTCCGGCGCCAACTCTGCGATCAACCTGGTGGCCGCTTGAACATCTCTCGCTGCTCGGAGCGCCAGAGTGCTCTTTCCTACGCCGGACTCTCCGCTGACCACGACAACGTTGTGCCATTTCCGGTGGATTCTCACTGCGAGGAGCAGCTGCAAGTAGTTCCAGCAGTCGTTAGGAGTCGGTGCGTCCTTCTCCACGTGGCCGTAGAGGTACTTGAGCAGATCATCCTCCATCTCGTTTCTCCCCAGCTCCGAGCTCCGCGGATCTCCTGGTGAGCTCCTGGACACTGGTGTCCACTCCCGAGACGAGGACCAGGGCGGCAAACTCCCTCCTCTCATCCTCGTTGTACTCCTCGGTGCCAACGAGAACCTCTGCGGTGGACGGGTTCTTCAGGAGCCACTCCACCTGAGCTCTGCGCTCTCCCTCCTCTGGAGTGGCCTCTGCCGCAGCCCACATCGACTCGATGTCGGCGAGAATTGGACCACGGAGGAACACCAGGGCCTGCTTCTTGTCGACCAGGGCCACGTCACCGAGGCGCTGTATGTGCTGGAGGAACGTCGCCACTACGCCGTTCCGGTATTGAGCCGGGGCGAGCCGGTTCCCAAATCCGCCAGCGAACATATCCGAGTCGAGGCTGAGGTCCACCCGATCCGAGAGGGCCTTGCGGTGCTTTGCGAGCTCCTCTTCGAGCACTTGCACTTGGGGATCCTTGGGCTTTGGCGCGGGAGGAGGACGAACAACCGGCGGAAGCAGGGACTGTATGATCCTGGACGTCCTGCAGTCTGGGCACAGTCGATAGCTCACGCACGGTCCCAGCGGGACAGTAGGTTCCTGGAAATCGGACACCGTCTTCCAGCGGATGTGTCCGTCCTTGGGCTCCCAGCTCTGGTGGACCTCTACGAGGCCAATCCCACGGAAGATCCGCCGCCAGAACTCCATGCCGTCCAGGTCCGCCATGAGGATCTCGACCTGGTGCCACATTTCCCGTAGACCACTCTCTGGGTCCAAGAGATCCCAGAGCTCACGCTGGTCCGCGGAGACGAGGACCTGCTCACGCGTTAGGGGTTTCCTCATGATCCTCCATCTCCGGAGCCGGTGTCGGTTTTTCCTCCGGGACCTTGGATGTTGCTCTCCGGCGGAGTTCTTCCCTTGACCTGGGAGCGGTGAGCATCTTCCGACCTTTGGCAAATTGCTCTACGTCAGCTCGGGCATAGGCGTGGGCAACCCCGTGCACTACTCCGAGCATTGTGGCTACTGCCTGACGGTCCTCCTCGTTGTCCGTGGACGTCGTCTGGGCATCATAGACCTCGGCCAGGACCTCAGCGACATCCTTCCGGCGTGGGAACACTCCCTCGAGGTAAGCTTCGGACCAGTGGGGCCAGAGGTCTCTTACCTTGATGGGAGTGCGTTGTAGCCCGTCACTCGTCCACGTCAGTTTGTTCTTGGTATGCCATCCTCTCTCCAGGTGATAACGCACCCGCTTGAGGGGGAACCGAGCGTCATACTGTGCTGTGCGATCCGTGTCTACACGGTAGTACTCTGTGAGCTGCTCCGGGAGCGTAGCCGGCAGGCTTTTCGGAGGCAACCGGAGCTCCGTCTGGAGTACCGTGATCTTCTTCCCTCGGATTGGCGGCAACGGTTTCCCGAACAATCGGACCGCAAACACTTCCCTCCATGTCTCGCAGCTGCAGCGTAGCCCTGTCCTCGTCCTCACGAGAGGGATCGAGAAAACGGGTTCTTCCGCGTCCTCGGTGCTGGTCCCCTTCACGGAGTGGAACTGCCAGATCTCGTAGTTGTGCCACAGGCGGGGGAGGTAGGGATAGGCGGCGACAGCGGCTACCGCTGGGAGGAACAGCGTGCTGGGTGTGCCATTGAGGACCTGGTTCAGTGGGACATAGTCCTCGAATACCAGGAAGAACGAGACGAACGCGATCGGGACCGGCCAGAGCAACCAGGGCACAGGCGGGGACATGCCGATAACCTTGGCGAGGCTCTTAGCCCGCCACAGTGCGATCAGGAGTGCCCCGAAGACTATCCCGATGATCACAAGGACCAGGAGTGGTAGACCACCGGATGTGTTGACCCATTGCAGCGAGCTGACAGCGGGCGTCTCCGCCTGGAGGTTCCATTGAGCAAAGCCCACGTGGACAGTGAGCTCCTCGACCCCGGTAGTATTGGGTAGCTGCACTGACAGTTGACCATAACCCGAGTCTCCAGGCCAGGCGGTTATCGTGGTATTCTTGCCCCACGCCTCATCCACCGGTGTCTGGACATAGATGGGGCGAGGTATGATCGTCCCGTTAGGCCCCGTCTCGTTGACCCAGTGAGTGACGGTGCCCCAAGTCCACGTTTCGACTATCACAGAGACTGTCACCGGGCCCTGGCCAAAGTCGCTCACCTGCACCTGGATCCTGTTGTCGTAGACGAAGTTCCCATCGGTGAGAGGGCTCGCACCAAACACCGGGGGACTGCTCGGGATATTGGGTGAGCTCGTGTCCGCCTCCAGGAACGCACCTGCTCCTGGAGCTACCTCTTTCATCGGGACGACGGTTGCATCTGCAGCAGCTGGCGGTGCGGCGATCGGGATCGCCAGCAGGACCAGCAGTACGGCAAGGATCCTGCGACTACGTCCCGGTATAGTCGACCTTCCGATCGTGCCCATGCTCGACCAGGCCTCTACGGCAGAGGGGCCCGCACCGTCCAGGATGGTCCCCCTTCCCGTGCTTATGTGTGTGAATGACGGAGTAGTGTCCTCGGACGTGGTAGAGGTTTCCCTTCTTACTGAAGGCAACGTGGCCCTTGACGTGCTCCCGGCCGACACTCTTCCCCTCCCGCTCCAGCTGCTCTCGCTTGACCTTACCCACCGTGGCACCGTACACCCGCTGCCCCTTCGCCTTCCCGTACCGTTCCTCGAAGGCCTTCTCCTCCTTCTTCTCGGCGTTGTCCCGATATAGATGCTCCTCGTCTGTCATAGTTGCCAACCTGACCTCCCTGGACGACCGTGCCGGCGTCTCCCGCTATCCAAGAAGAAGAGCAGAATCACGGCGACCAGGGCAAAGGCGACGACCACGACGAATTGCCAGTCACCGTTGTCGACCAGATTCTGTAGCAGAGTCTGGGGACCGGGAACTACACCTCCGCCACCCCCTCCCCCGCCGCTGCCGCCGCCTCCTCCGCCTCCTGGAGGCCCGGTGGTGTTCGTCGAATTGGTAGAGTTCGTGGAGTTGGTAGGAGTGAACGTGATCTGGACTGGGTCAGGCATCGTCACGCTCCCGGACGACGGTGTTGCTGTGTACCCAGCAGGCGACACCACCGAATAGGTGTAGACCGTACCGTTGACGTTAAGGACAACGTGCCCTCCCGAGACGAATGCGTGACCAAACGTTACGTTGGCACCCTTGGCCGCCCTCCTCTCATTGAGTGCCTGATAGTGCAGGATCACGGACCATCCCAATCCGGTGGGGAGTCCCGTCTCATGGTATGTGAGATTGGTGGCCCAAGAAAAGTCGATGACCCGAGAGACCGGATTTGGAGCTGCAACGGTAATGGTGTGAGCAAGATAAGTAGTCGTCCAGTTGCCCACACTGCTCGCTACGAAGGTATACGTTCCGTTCTGGGCGAGAGCAGTCCAATCCTGGCTCGTCATGGCAGTCCCACACGTACCCGGACAATTTGCCGACGTCGTATTCCACCACCACGGTACTTCTGTCTCATACTGACATCCCGAAGGATGGCAGGTGTCACGGTACGGCAAGCCATCCTCTGTGACCGTGATCCATGAGGCCCAGGCATAACGCACGTGCACCGTCACTGGGGATGTGGTAACCGTAACCGTGCCGTTGGCTGGGGACGCGGCCCACCATGCACACCCGTTCCCGCTACA
>JAKBKR010000129.1 GCA_021832495.1 bacterium
GCCACCAAGAGGAGTTGAGATACGCATCGATGGAGACGGCCAACCAGAAATAGGCAACCGCACAGAGTCCGAGAAAGAAGCCAATCGGCGGGAACTTTTCCCGCATCCAGCGACCTAGGCCGAGTGGTTTGTGCAAAGCGCGATCGGCTGGCAACTCTGGATGTGCAGGATCGACCAAAGGGCTCCGGAAGGTCCTATCGGGTTGAGGATGGCATCCACATAATCCTTTCGAGGTTCAACACCAGTCCGGCGTATAGGTACTAGCCCTTCACGAAATCTTACACCGGGAGAACTCCCGCTTGTGCCCAAAGGAGTAAATACACGGGCGCCATACTGTTTCGCATGCGCGTGGCCCTCCTCGTAGCGCTTGCCGTATTGGCGACCGTGTCTCCGTCGATCCTGCTGATGAGCCCGGTGACCGCACATGGTCCATCGGGGACATTGGTCGGGCCGTTTGACCTGCCTTCTTCCATCCTCGCCGGACTGTATCCAACCTCTGCTTGCAATCACGCCCCAGTCCACCCGTCGAGTGGGTTGCTGAACCTGCCTGCCGCCGGGACGGGTGCAGCGGGGACATGGAAGGTCAGTGACTTCGTCAACAATACCGGGGTGAACTCCACCATCACCGTCCCCAACGGCCTCAACCTTGGAAACAATCAGTTCTTGGTGCTCGGAGTGGCGGACCCAATTAAATCTGCACCTTCGACCGGTTCCTCGGTACCTCCAGTCGCAGCCGCGGGGATTGCCATGACCACTAATTCCACTTATGGAGTTTCCAATGTTGCCGTTCCGGCAGCGTTCTTGCCGAACGGCACCCTGATCGTGAATGAGAACATATTCGGGATCAACGGCCCGAGTTGGACCACGTTTAGCCAGGGTAGCACCCACAAGTTCGTTATCACCCACAAAGCTGGCAACTGGTGGACATTTACCTTCGACGGAAACCCCATCGTGGGTGGCACGCCCAGTGGCGGGATCGCCTGGGAGAACGGAACCTACGATCTTGGGGTTGCCGCTGCCGCGGGTACGGTTTGCGAAGAAGGGGCGAGCGTGGGGCCCAGCTTCATGGCAATCAGCTATGGCATGTCCGGAGCGGCGACGCCGAACATGCCCACTACGAACGTTCCCTACGCCGTCGGCGTCAAGACCGGGGCGGGAAATTGGTATGCCCCGGCCGCGACGAACGCCATGCCCCAGTTTAACGCCTCGATGAAGGTGGTCGGTATCCAGGGTCATGTGCAAGTGAATACTCTTGGCACCGACCAATTGACCGTGGGGACATCCGTACCATTCCCGGGTGCGTTGGCACCCTTGTGGGGTAACTTCAAGGTGATCCTCCTCAACAAGAGCAGCATCACACCTGTTCAGGCTGCACTGGCGTACTCGGGGTCGCAAGTGTTCAATGCCACGGCGATCAACCAGAACGGGGTCACTATACCGAGCGCCCATTACTCCTGGCAATTCAGCCCGGCGTCGCTGGGTGCGCTGAATGTGACCACCGGCCCGTCGGTCAAGTTCACGGCGAGCAGTACAACGGGAACGGGGCGGCTCTGGGCGAATGTGACTTACAATTGCTCATCCGTTAGTGACGAAGCGAACATCACAGTGACGAAGACCGGTGGTCCTTCGATCCTCTCGTTCAATGCAACACCTCCGAGCATCCTGGTCAACCAATCGACCAAGTTCCAGGTGACGAACGGAAGTTGGCCGAACCCCATCCATTATGCGTACGTGGGCCTTCCGGCGAACTGCACGACGGTAAACGCCACGTCGTTCAGTTGTAACCCTTCCGCACCTGGATCATACAACGTGACGGTATACCTGAATGACTCTCAGGGGCACAGCAGCAGCGCGACGACGATCTTGAATGTCTTTGCCCATTTGACCATCTCCTCCTTCACCGTTTCACCCAGCGTACTTGACACCAACACGACGATGAAAGTCAGTGTAACATCTGTCGGTGGGCTGCCGCCTGTGGTCTATAATTATTCGGGTCTCCCCGGAGGGAGCGGATGCACGAACGGGACCCAGCCATCCAGCTTCTCGTGCAAACCCCTCGTCACCGGAAAATTCACAATCAGCGTGATGGCCATGGACTCGGCGGGAAACAAGCAGAGCCGGAGCGCGAACGTTACGGTGAATGCCCCGCTTGCACTCACTTCGTTCACGGCATTGCCCGCCACGATCACCGCCGGACAAACGGTCTACTTTAACACGACAGTGACACCAGGAACAGGAACTGCTCCCTACACTTTCGTCTATTCCGGACTCCCTCTGGGATGCAGCACCAGTAGCCTTGCATCGTTGGCGTGTACCACCAGCCCCTCCGCGACCCCGCAGACTTACCTTGTGAATGTTACGGTCACCGACGCTTCGGGAAAGAACATCACCGGCAGTTCCTCATTCACCGTCAATGCACCGGCTGCAACCGCACCCCGTGTCACGTCGTTCATCGCCAACCCGAACCCGGTGAATGTCAACCAAGCCACGGTCTTGAGCGTCACCACTTCTGGTGGGACGGGGCCGTTGACTTACGTCTATACCGGTCTCCCGACGGGTTGCCTTACCCAGAATATTTCGTCCCTCTCCTGCACCCCCACAGTTGGGGGCGGGCCCTTCCACGTTCAAGTCACCGTGACCGACACGAAAAAGCTGAGCGGTCTTGGGTCTCTAAATCTGACGGTCAATCAGCCTTCGGGAGCCCCATCGATCTCCTCGTTCACGGTCACTCCAAGCACCGTGAGCGTAGGAACCCCTGCCGTGATCTCAGTCTCCGTGTCCGGTGGAACCCCTCCGTTGTCTTACGCCTACACGGGGTTGCCTTCGGGCTGCGCGACGGTGGATAAGGCGAGTTTCACTTGTTCCCCTTCCGTGGCCGGCAACTACACGGTCACGGTGTATGTGAACGATAGCGCTTCCCACAGTGCCTCGAGCAACGCGCTCCTTAAAGTTACACCCGCAAGTGGAGGTGCGGGCAGCCCCACGATCAGTTCCTTCGTGGCAGACCCTCCCTCCATGGCACTCGGAGGAATCACCCAACTCATAGTGACTGCTAACGGTGGAGGTCAGACCCTGAGCTACACCTACACCGGACTCCCAGCCGGATGCGTTTCCGAAAATGTGGCTACACTCTCTTGCCAACCGACATCTGCCGGGAATTACACTATCCGGGTGTATGTGAACGATAGCAAGGGCTCCTCGAATGCCATTGCGCAGCTGACGGTGACGTCGGCATCAACGTCTGCGCCCGCGTCAGGCATCGGCAGTTACTTGGTCCCTGTGATCCTGATCGTCGTCGCGGTAGCCGTCGTGGGCGTTATTGCCGCTCTCCTGCTCCACCGTAAGAAGATGAAGACTGGTGCCGACTCATCCCCCCCTTCCCCCCCGCCACCTTACCCCGGTTCGCCACCCCAATAGCCGTAGTATCCTATTGCCTCCGGAAGGGGCTTGGCGGGGTGCCTGCTGCCCCTACTGAGAGGCCTTACGTTGGGGACGGCCGCGAATGACGAGGAGAGTCGCTGATGCAAGGGCGATCACCGTGATGGCCACGGCTAGATCTACTGGGAGAACCTGGTATCGATCACTTGCGTGATCCAAGCTGGACGCTTGCTGATAGAATAGCGTGAGCGTGCCGTTTCCCACCACGTCAACCGTAGTTTCCGAGGCGGAAGCCGATGCGGGTTCGATCCCACCGGAGACGTACCAGCCGCCGAAGTAGTAGCCCGGACATGTGGGAGCCAACACGCTGTAGGCCTCGGGAATCACCGAGAGGCTTCCTCCACTTACGACCTGCGTCCCGTTGAAGTAGACCGCATGGCACGCCGTCGGCTCGATCTCAAACGCCACGGTGAACGGGGTTGGGGGAGTGACCGAGACCGTGGCGTTCGCTGGCGGTGGGCCGAAGGACCACGTTGCATTGGTTGCCCAGTAAGCCGAGTAGTTTCCGACGATCCCTCCAAAGAACAGGAGGCCCGCCGTTGGGGTAGTTGAAATTGCGGATGCCCCGATGATGTGTTGGGAAGGGGTCGGAGACGCAAAGTAGATCGTCCAATGGCCATCGGAATAGAGCCAGGTATCACCGTAGAGAGCTCCCGTGGAGGTGTTCCAACCCCCGAAAAGGACAAGGAATCCCTGGGCAGGGTCATATCCCATCGACGCCAATATCCGACCATCCGGAGGGGTTCCGGAAGTCGAGGAGACGTTCTTCCATGCCCCGTGAGAGAACGTCCAGGTCACCGATAGGTCTTGCCCGAACTCGAACCCCGGTTCTGGCGTAGCCCCACCGAAGACCACCACTTCCGAGGTGGGAGGATCGTACGACATGACCGGTGCGAGAAGCGGGGGGGGCGACACCGAAAGACTGGAAGTGATGTTATTCCACACTCCCCCGGAGTATGTCCAAGTATCGCTATGAATGTCGGTTTGGCTGCTCATGCCACCGAACATGAGGAGGTATCCGTCCGCTGTGTCGTACACCATGCCGCCGAGACCCCTGGCCGATGGGTAAACCGTGGGATGCAACTCCTTCCAGTGCCCCGATTGGAACTCCCATGTGTCGTGATAATAAAGCGAGCCATTCAGGGTCAGATATGGTCCACCACCGAAGAGAAGGATGTAGCCATCTTTGTAGTCGTAGGCCATGTACTCCCCAAGGCGCGGAGAGGGACCGGATATGTTGAGACGTTTCCAGGCGCCATTCTCAAAGAGCCAGGTATCGTTGAACGTGGTGCCGGCCGCAGTGGTAAGACCTTTGATCCCTCCGAAGAGCACGACATATCCGGTCGCGGGATCGTAGGTCATTCCCGCTCCGCCACGGGCTGGGGGGGGGCACGCGTCGAAGGAACAGAGCTTTCCCCATCCGATACTTCCACCCGACCCTCGTGCATTCGGAGCGACACTGGCACAACCGGCGCTCAGTGTGCCGATGGATGCGCAGGTGAGAGCATTGCCATTGGCTGGCCCCGTGCCGGCCGCGAGCGTCGACTCAGCGCGTGCCAAGACACTTTCGACAGCCGAAGCCTTAGGCGATGTCGGATTCGAGTTCCCATACACCATGGGAACGAAGCCTCCCAGCACCATCCCCAATACGATGGCCAGAACGACGGATCTACGTACCATCCTTGACGGTCGGCAATCGCTCCGGAAGATATAAGTTGGCACACCTCATGCTCCGCTCAATCCCAGGACCTCAGGTGGGAAGGAGCAATGGGAACTGTTAAGTCTCGTGGTCGCTGAGTTGCCACGACCTGGAAGGGATGGGTTGGTGAAAGCGACAGGCGAGTCTGACGAGTCCTTCGACGGGCTGGCCGCACCTTCCGGTGCACTTTGGGCAAGGGTGTCGAGAGCCTTCCCAGAGATTGCCTTTTGGGTGGGAGCCTTCGCCGCCGCCTATTTCTGGGTAACGGTCGCGTATGATGGGTACATCAACAGTAGCTGGTGGAACTTCCTAGGGAGCTCTTTCAGTGCCCTTGGAGACCCGAGCTCCAACTCCTCAGGGGCTGCCGCCGGTCTGTACTGGTTTTACAACGATGTTGTAATCTTTCCGACAGCCGTGATGATCATGGTCTTCGCCGCTGGCATGGCGAAGGCGTCAAGGAATTGGATTCAATCAATCGGGAGCGCGTTCTTCATTGTCGCCGGGATATTCCTCCTGTTGGTGGGGGTCTTCCATGCTGGACCCTCCACCCCAGCTGGCTACCATGATTTTGTCTCGGGGTGGTTTTTCGCTCAGGCCCTGCTCTCCCTTTGGCTCTGGGGGTTCGGTATCCTCCTGGAACGTAGATGGATTCTCGGAGGAGAGATGCTGGCCATCGGATTGCTCGCCCCGCTCATCGCCGCATCCGTCAAGTGGCCCTCGGTAGCGTCGACGGAGGCGTTCGGAATCGCAGCGATCGACCTCTGGCTCATCCTGATGTACTTCGCAAAGAGACCCGTTCCCAAGCAAAGAACATGAGTTCAACGGGCGGATTCACGAGAAAGGGGTACCTACTCGGACCTATCAGTGCTATCTACGCTTGGGTGGTCATTCTGATTTGCGCCCGTCTCAACCCTTGGTGGAATTGGACGGCAAGTTCAGGCGGAGCTTTGAGCTACATGGGAGACCCCACCCTGACGCCGTACGCATGGGTCTATGACTATGTGGGGATGGTCCCGGCCGGTCTCATTATCGCGGCCTTCGCCATCTACCTCTACCTCGTTTCAAGGAACCGGTTCGAGAGGTCCGGAAGCCTTTCCTTCGTTCTATCCGGTATCCTGCTCGTCCTCATTGGGGTCTTTCACCAGACCCCGGGTCAACTTGAGACCTTCCACGTCGTATTTTC
>JAKBKR010000130.1 GCA_021832495.1 bacterium
AGCGTTCGACCCTTGCCCCCCAGGACCTGTCCGGCCGGAACACCTCTCCTTTTGCCAATCCCGAGTTCCCTATTCCCAGACGAAGGGACCCCCGGTCACCGCCCTCTCCTTTTCTCCGCTCCACGGCGCCAACTCTCCCCGCCCTTGGGGCCTTCATCCTTGGAATGCTATTCCTTACCCCGGCGGGCGCGCTCTACGTCGCTCCGCCTGCGCAGCAGGTCCACCCGGCCATCGCATCGCCCGTCCTCACGACGGCGCTCTCCACGCTCTCGATCGCAGCCGGAGGCTCGGTGTACGATACGGCGAGCTTCACGGGATTCGCCAACGGAACGGCCGGCGGGGGGACTGTGACCTATTATCTCTACCTCGGGAGCCTCACGTGTTCCTCTTCTGGCGGCGCCCCCATCACCGTGAGCACTGTGACGGTCAGTTCCCTTGGTGCGATCCCGAACTCGGCCCCCTATACCTTTAACACTGCCGGACCCGACGGTTGGCAGGCGGCCTATTCGGGCAACGTGAACAACAACCCGACGACAAGTGCGTGCGAACCGATGAACGTGACGGCCGCAAACACCACGATAGTGACCAATCTGTCGGCTTCCTCGATTACCGCGGGAAGCTCGGTCTATGACACGGCCACGTTGAGTGGGGAAACCCCCACAGCCTCAGGCACGGTCACGTATGTGTTCTACAACAACTTGAACTGCACCGGCAATGCCACGACGATATCGATCGTTACGGTTTCGGCCGGCCATGTTCCCAATAGCGCCTCCCACACCTTCAACGCGGTCGGGGGATACGGCTGGAAGGCCATCTACAGCGGGGATGCGAACAATAGTGGTGCGACCAGTTCCTGTGAATCCTTGAACGTCACTCTTGCCACCCCCACGATAACCACGACCTTGTCGAACAGCACGGTCCCTGCCGGGAGTTCGGTCTACGATACGGCCACCCTGTCCGGGGCCACCCCAAACGCTGGTGGAACCGTCACCTATGTGCTCTTCTCGGATGGAAACTGCACGGGGAACTCCACGGTGGTCTCCGTGGTGACGGTCACCGGCGCCCTCGTCCCGAAAAGTGCCTCCCATGCATTCCCGAGCGCTGGGCGGTACAGTTGGGAGGCGATCTACAGCGGAGACGCGAACAACAGCGGAGCGACCAGTTCTTGTGAGTTCCTCAACGTCACCTCCACCGTAAGGAATCCCACGATCACAACCACCCTGCACAACAGCGTGATCCCGGTCGCCGGTTCCGTCTATGACAGCGCGGCCCTGACCGGCGCCGCTCCCAACGCCGGCGGAACAGTGACCTATGTGCTCTTCGCGGACGGAAACTGCACGGGGAACTCCACGGTGGTCTCCGTGGTGACGGTCACCGGCGCCCTCGTCCCGAACAGCGCGAGCCACTTTTTTGGCAACGTCGGATCCTATAGTTGGGAAGCGATATACAGCGGGGATGCCAATGACTCTGGGGCGACGAGCAGTTGCGAGGTACTGACCGTCACCCCTCGCGTTTCCAGCATCACCACCACGCTCTCAGCCAGTAGCGTTCTCGAAGGAGGGTCGGTGCACGACTCCGCAACCTTGACCGGGGTGACCTTGAACGCGGGAGGAACGGTCACGTACTACTGGTCGGGCACCTGCCCGCCCTCCGCGTCGCACACCGTCGGCACGGTGACGGTGACCTCCGCGATCGTGCCGAACTCCCCTTCCGTTACCCTCAACTTCGGGATCGGCTACTTTTACTTCTATGCGGTGTACAGCGGGGACGGGAACAACACAGGGACCCAAAGCCCTTGCGAGCAACTCCTCGTGAAGCTCTCTTCCCCCGCGATCTCGACCAACCTCACGGTATCGGCCAACACGAGCGGTAACTTCAACCTCCCTGTGCCCGGTAACAGCGAAGTCTGGGGCATGGTCTTCGACCCCTGGAACGGGTATGTCTACGCGTCCCTGGTGCTCCTCGACGAGGTCATGATCATCAACGGTGCGACGAACACTACGGTGGCCACCGTGACCGTGGGAGCCTTCCCACAGGGGCTCGCCTATGACGCCAACAACCACGATGTCTATGTGGACACTTACGTCGCTGGTGGCTCCGTTTCGGTCATCTCCGGGGTAACCGTGATCGCCACGATACACACACTTGGTGCGACGAGCTTGGCCTTTGATGACTTTGACGACGAGATCTATGTCTCCACCGGCACCACGCTCGACATCATCTGTGACGGGGGCTCCCCCTGCGGTGGTCCCACGAAGACCAATCAAGTGGTCTCCACCGTGTCATTGGGCGTCATGGGCGGGGACACTTCCATTGCCTACGACCCCAATAACCATCAAGTGTTCGTGCCCGGCTGGGGCGGGTTCCATGTCTTCACCGGGGCCACGCTAACGACAACGATTTACGATGCGAACTACCACTCCGGCGGAGGGGGCACCTTCGATTCTTCCGACAACGAGATCTACTTTGTCGACTACCTTACGGCCAAAGTGTTCATCATCTCTGGGGGAACCGACAGCGTCGTGGGAACCGTCCCCCTTTACCACCCAACCTATGGGTGGGCCGCAGCCTATGATTCCGACATGCACACCGTCTATGCGACCGGTGAACAGTCGGACATGACCATCGTATCCGGGATCACGGCCGTGGGCCGACTTCCCGCTCCTCCGGGGCCCTACGATAGCATGGGAATTACCTACGATTCCACGTCTCATGAGCTCTTCGTCGGAACCTACTCGCCCGTGCACGGAACCTGGAGCGTGTCCATATTCTCTCCGGGGTACGAGGTCACGGACACTTCCACGCTCACCGGGGCAACGCCCAATGCCGGTGGCACGGTCACGTACCGCTACTTCTCAGGCAATTCCTGTCAGGGAACACCCACCACGGTGTCCACCTCTCCGGTGGTGAGCGCTCACGCCGGCCCCTCGTCCCCCCGGATCTTCCCCACCGAGACCGTGAGCTATGATGCGGTGTACAGCGGGGATGCCAACAACAGCCCGGCAACGAGCCCCTGTGAGCCCCTCGTTCCCCCCATCCCCATCGGTCCCCCTCCCCACTACCAGTGGCCAAGCTTCCTGTCCTTCTCGATGTTCTGTCCGGTCCTTTCCCTCGTGACCGAACCTAACGGTAGTCAAGCGGGTTTCGAGGCCAATGGAACTGGGGTCAGCAATGTCCCGGGAACGGACTTGTTCGGCCCCAACACCGAGCCCGAGAGCATCGGGATTCCGAATCCTGCCTGGGGACTATACCACCTCACCCTCGTCGGTAGCCCCTCGGCGGCCCCCGACGGGTCGAATTTCACGCTCCTCGTGGGGGCATTGAGTTCGAACGGGACCCGGCTCGCCAACTCTACCTACCATGGTGTCACCTATCCGGGCGCCACCCAGACGTTCACCATCAACGTGAGCGCAACCGGGATCACGATATCGCCCGGTCCCGTCCAAAGGAAGAGCGGAGGGAGCCCATGGTACCAGAGCGAGGAGCTTTGGGCCGGGGGATTGGGAGCCATTGCGGTACTGGCGGTCGTGTTGGCGGTGATGTGGCGGGGAAGGTCCCGCCGGTCGAGGGATTCCGGAGTCGGCAGCAGTGAAAAGGAGGCCTCTCCAAGTGGAAAGAAGGTCGAGGTGATCGACCAGGACCATGGGAAGGGTGACGAAAACGGCGGAGGGAACGAGGTACCAGGCCCCGTCCCCTCCTCACCCAAGGTGAATGATCCTCTCCGGGGGGTCCTCGCCCCTTCCCCCAATCCTACGGCCATCCGATGACGGACCCCACTTTCCGTCCCACCACACTCTTTTCCGAGGTGGCGGGAGGCGCGATCGGTCCGTGAGAGACCCTGCCCCTGCCTTTAGGAGGAAATCAAAACAAACCGTCGTAGCGGTGCTGCCGCAGGATGTTTAACTGCGAGAGCGGCTCGCGGACGACTACGATGTCCTTGAGGTAACCATTGAGGATCTGGAAGGCGCTCGCTGAAGTGCGCATTGGAGGAGGATCCGGCCGGTATTCGATCGTGGAACTGAGGAAGCCCAAGAGCGCCCCCTGTCCATCCGAAGCGGCGAAGAACGGGAAGGCGGCCTGCCTTTCCGCCAGTTCGCGCACGAGCGATGGAAGGGCCCCTTGTTCCAACAGGGTACCTGCCACGAAGATGCCGTCCGTCAAGGGGCGGTCTTTGGGTCCGGTAACTTCTGACATGGAGATCATGGTGCGCCACTCGACTAAGCCACTATCCAGCATCCGACGCTGGGACCTTGGGAGCGTTGCCGGACCATGGAGATGGGCCCCCCGCCCCTGCTCTACCCCAGGCAAGGTGCGTCCGACAAGCGACTTGACCTCCTCCGGGGATGGACGACCGAGATGAAACCAACCCCGACCGCCACCGCGGGAAGGGCCAGGAAAGGCCCGGGGCCACCTCCGGGAGGATGTCAACCCGATCAGGTGGTTCCAACTGCCTTCGTAATCGAAGTAAACCGGGAGAGCCTTCGGTGTCGGGGCACAGGTGACGTCAAAGATCGAGGCCGCGATAGGACCGAGCGAGAGCAAGGAATCGCGTGCCTTGCGCACACTGTTCTCCGTCCCCTTCCGATACAGGGTCACCCCAAAGATGGAATGGATCCCGGCCCATGCGACCACGGTCCCCGGATCGGCCAGCAAGGCCTTCGCAGCTTCCCCGATCTTGTCCGCATAGACTTGAGCCAAGGTGAACCGGACCCCGTCCAGTGGGACCGTCTCCGCGTTGGGGATGTAACAATCGAGCAAGACCTTGCGAGCGTAGAGCCGTTGCTTCGCCTCCATGTACGTCGTACGGGGGAGGCCGGAGTGTCGGATCCGGTCCTCTTCGGACTCGGAACTATCGCTTCCGAGTCGGCTCCGTACCACGGTGACCTCGTTGGGCGTGAGGGGCGACCGTTTCAGCACGGTGCGTGCAGGTGCAGTCACAGTATGCTCACGGACGGTCCCGAATTGGTGGAATGGGGTCGCACTATTTCAAGGCCTTGGTGAAGAGGTCCATGGCAGTGCAACCCGGCTGTAGGTTCGCTCGGGTAGCCCCTTCGCGCGCCGCCTCCCAGGACGGGAAGATCCCCGCAGGGGACCGGTTTCTTACCTTTCCCTTCTCGAAGGTCTGGCCTTCGCAGGAGGAAGGCCTTCCCGTCCGGAGGGAGGAAGACGCTTTGTAGGACGGGAGCGCTCACGGAGTGATTGAAAATGCCACTTGCCAACATGCCACTGCCCGTGCCGGGGACGCTGCGCTCACCTCAAGTTGGGGATGGTCCGGCCACCCCTGGTTCGATGGATGACACGGGGCTTCCCCCTCCGAGATCGGTCCACGAGTACGGGGTGATCGGCAACATGCATACTGCGGCGCTTGTTTCTCAGTACGGTAGCATCGACTGGCTGTGCCTGCCGCGCTTCGCGTCACCGAGCGTGTTCGCCCGGCTACTGGATACCAAGAGGGGAGGGTTCCACGCCATCCTTCCGTCAGAACAGTACGAGTCGGTACAAGCCTATCGCGCTTCCACGAACGTCCTCGACACCTTCTTCCGGTGCTCGGGGGGACGACTGCTCCACGTGACGGACTTCATGCCGGTCTTCGAATCGTCCGCTGCCGAGGACTGTGGCATGGTGGTCCGGCGCATCGAAGCGCTAGGAGGTCCGGTGCCCGTGCTCGTGCGATTCCGGCCGGCCTTCAATTATGCCTTGTCGACCACCGAGTTCGATCCGCAGCCAGATGGGATCCTCGCAACCGGTGAGAAATCACTCCTCCTCTATCGTGTATCGGGCGGACGCACGACGGCCGCTCCCGCGGAAGTGCATACCGAGGTCGAGGCCGTTCCCGGCGAGCCGCTCTTCTTCGAGCTCATCTGGGGAGGCGAGCGCCCGACGCAGGAGACCCCGGATCAGCTCCTCGACCGGACCGTCCATTACTGGCGCCGGTGGGTCAGCGATTGCCAGACCGGTCGTCGCGATGTTCCCGCCAGTGCTTTCCAACGTGTGGAGAGGTCGACGCTCCTCCTGAAGTTGCTTTCGCATCGGGACACCGGGGCATTCGTCGCGGCCCCGACCACATCTCTTCCGGAGTGGCCCGGAGGGACCCGGAATTGGGACTATCGGTATTCTTGGGTGCGGGACACCGCAATGATCGCTAAGACCCTGACCTTCCTGGGCCACGAAGGCGAGGCGCGCGCGTTCCTACGGTGGTCTCTCCGTCGGTCCCGGATGAGCAAGGATGGACGGCTGTGCGTTCTCTATGGCGTACATGGGGAAACGGACCTTGAGGAGAGGGAGCTTCGGCACTTGTCGGGCTT
>JAKBKR010000131.1 GCA_021832495.1 bacterium
CCGGCCCGGGGTGAGAAGTCAGCAAGCCCCCGCCATGTTCGGACATGTCATTATATATTCGCTGGGGCATGTTGCTAACGCATAGCACGCTATGACGGGGGAAGAAAAAAATGTTTAGAAAGAGAACAAGCGAAAGCCTTGGATCGCTGGGACAGAATCGTAGGGCCAGGCGGGGAGCAAAACTCGGAATCGTGGTTGCTATCCTGATGGCTTTACCGGGACTCGTGGCAGGGTATAACTTCGTGACGGGTGCTAACAGCGGATCACTGACAGTAGGGACGACCAACCAACCCGGTGCTGATTGTGGATTCGTTGACAACCAAGCTTCAGGGGATGCGAATTTTATCGCCTTTACATCGGGTGGTTCATCACTCACAAGCGGTACCATCTATCAGACCGTCACGGGGGCCCTGAGCGCAGTGGAAACCGGCGGCACTGGTGGATCGGGCTTCGAATACCTTACAGATCAGTTGGCATTTGAGTGCAAGTACTCAACCGGCACATCCGTGACCTTCAACATCCAAGTCTGTGGGTATGGACAGACTGTATCTGGGGTCACCTGCAGTGGGACCGTAGTTCAGGTTACTGGCGCAGACTGGGCAGTGGTGGAAGTAACAAACGCGTTACCTTCCTCAGCCAATCCCACCACAGCTACAACCTCCCAAGAGTGCGAATCGAGTCCCGTGCCTTGGTATTCATCGGTAACCGCAAATTCTGCCAACACTTGGACCACCAAACCAGACTACGTGTACTCTCTATCCTCCACCGCGCCAGAATGGTTGGCAACTGGGACCACAACTACGGGAGGCTGCATCGCCGGACCCTCGACTGCGGGAACCACCTCTCCTCTTACCTCCATGTCGTACTCTGCAGCGAGCGGAACCCCAATGGAATATGTCGGAGTCGACTTGGTCGACGAGTCTTCAACCACTGGTCTTGAGGCTTCAGGCTCTCCGATCGTTGCGGGCACAACTCTCTTCACCATCGGCTTCACCGCATCCGTGACGTGAAAGGAAGGGGGAAGGAAACACACAGGTAAGGTCGAAAGCCAACGACGGTGAAGCCCTTGAACCTCTCCTGCGCAAAGGAGTGATTCGGCGCGCAGGGGAGGCAAACCTTTTCCTCATAGTCTTGTTTACGATTGGCGAGCGATGAACCTCCAACGCCTAAGTTCTGTGACCATCGTGCTTCTCATCTCTGTCTTGAATTTTCAAGCCATAGGTGCCTCCACTGCCTCAGTCCAGCCGTCATCCTTGCCCACCTCACTGACTTTTTCTCGTACTCTTCTCCTTCACGGGGGCTCCACAGTGACTCCCTTGAATCTTTCGATTGGAAAAGTCAAGACCTCAGGGCATCCTACAATAACAATCGATGTACTGACGCCAACCTTGCCAGGCACGGGGCCCTCTGAACCTCAGATAATTTCCCCACAGGGATCTATATTATGGGAATGGCCGTCAACCTTCGGGTACATTTACGGGTTACAAAACAGTACAGGTCTTCTTGCTGACAACGCAACCGTCTCATCTGAAATCTCGCTTCCCGTGGCTAGGCTACTTCAAGCTACAGCCGTCGTCCAATCGGTGCGCGGGTCACTAACCGGAAATTATAGTCTTGAGCTTTCCGTTCATGGCCTTCCTGTGTTATCACGGAATGGGACTCAAGCATTTTTGCCTCCCGCTCCCCTATCTTGGGCGACACCCGTAAGTGGAACTCCGGTGTCTGCTGTTGCGTCCGCAAACGAGCCGAACGGAAGTGAACTGTTGGGTATCGGAGACGAGTTCGGGATGGTGACTGTGTATTCGTTGTCCCCGGGCCTGAATGGGTCTGAGGTTTTCAATGGTTCAGTCGAGGTAAGTGCCCGAGTGTCATCTATGATATCGTCGGATCTCTTCTCTACCGGGGTGTCTGAACTCTTGGCCGGAACAGGGCAGGATGTCATGGTCATCGGGGAATCTTCGGGGAATCGCCTCCAGGCCTCTGCTACACAAATCTCTTGGAATCGCTCTTCATCAACCTATCCTACGGTCTTTGGCGTCGCCACAGCCCCCAGCCTCTCAACCTCTCCTTCGATACTAGCACTTACCGATGAGGGGAGCCTTCAAGAATCCACTTGGGAACTTCAGGGAATTGTCAAAGGATGGGCGACTCCGATGACACCCATCGATCAACTGGCGTTCAGCCCGACTTGTTTCTCGTCAAGTCACGATTCAACTACGGGTGTGACGACACTTGCAATAGGCGGCGCCAATTCGCTGATGGTATACAATTATTCGGGTACCAGTCTCAACTCGGTTGCCAATGACTCTATAACGAGCGGAGATTTTCCAACAGCGGCAGTCTTCCTAAATGGCACCTTATTCATTGGAACCTCTTCCGGGGCGCTGTGGGCTTACGCTCCGCCGTACGATCACGGTAAGGAATTGATTTCAGCTGAAGGATCTTCTGTGACGGCCATGACAGCTTTGGGTAATGGGGCGGGTTTGGTCCTAGGATATGGGGATGGAAATCTCGCTTTAGTGCGCGATTTCTCAGGTAGCGCGGCGAGGTCAACAAATATCGGGTATGCATCCTTTCCTGGTGGAGTAGCTGGCATTGGAGTGGCATCAATATTCGGCACCAATGAACAGGACCTTCTCTTCCCAGGTAGCTCGACGCTTTATGCCGCCATGTCGCAGTTGTCGTTCAACGCTACCCCTGTAGCGAATTGGGCCTCAGACCTATCGGCTGCTCGCAAGGCCATAACTTCCACTTCAGACTCTTACGGCAATCTCTTTTCAAACATACCGGTGACTCTTGCCGCGAACGGCGGGTCTGTAAGGCTGACAAATAGTTACATCGACTACAACCTTTCAAGAAACATTACGCTAACTCAAAGCCAGGTTTCGTCTGTGTTTACAGGTAATCAAACAGCGGGTCAATTGGACTTTGCCTTCCGGTCATCATCCAATGGATACATTCACGTGATAGTCGCTCTTTCTTGGGGAGGCCCTCCAACCTCTGGTCAAGGAATTCTTCCTCTGTTGATGGACTGGTTTCTGAAATATTCCGCAGAAATCGCTTTTACGGTTTTCATTATTGGAAGTGCAGTCTTCATAGTCGGGTTTTCTAGATATGGTGTGCGGTACAGGAGAACCACTAAATCTCGTCCCCTGACAGTTCCTAATGGGGCTACGAAGCGGTCAAGCTCCCGAAATCAAAAGAGGGGATAGATGATTCCTCGAATGCTGGTCCTTGCTCGCCAAGTGACAGGTATTCTTGAGCGAGTCGTCTTCGAGAGACTAATGCTCGACAGGTCAGCAGCCATTACGACTTATATACTCGGACAAGGTTAATATCGGTGGAGGCGCCCTTTTCCACATGCACCGAGGTACCCCTTTACACTTGAAGGCTCTCCCCAATCGGATGGGTCGTACTCGATCCTATGCATGGTGGATAGTCATTGGGGCCATTTCAGTCTCTCTGATGATGGTGGCAAGTGGTTCAAATTTCATTACGGGATTCCTTAATGGCACTCTCACAACCACCACCGTAAATTATTGCGCCTCGTTGGGTGGATTCGGTAATGGTCCAAGTGCATACATGGCTGGGAAACAAGGGGTCTATTCTTCTGTAGTTGTGTCGGGGACCTGTAGCGGGAGCAACAACGGGTTCTCCTCACTGACTCTCAATTTGAATCCGTACGCTGGAGCAACGAATATTACGCTTGTCGACGCCCTCCGCTTCTACTGGAATGGATCTACTTCCGCAGTCGTGACATTCCAGTTTTCCTCCTCCGGAACATCCTTTTTTGCTAGTTCCGGTCCCTATGGCTACATGCTGATCAACTCGACCACCGCAGGGTCGTTCCCTGTTCATAGCACTGATGATTGCGTTGGAGGTGGAGGGGTCACGGCACCTGGAACCGGGAACTGTAAACTTCAGCTACTTCCCCTACCTTCCGGCACAGCCGGTGCCACGGCTGCAACAGGCACTGCTGGGAACACGGTCACAGGCCTCATAAACCTCTCGGCACCCTCGAGTGTAATATGCCCCCCCGTGGGTGCTGCGTGGAACACTGGCGCCTCGTCCTGTACCTCCGGGTCACTCGGGAGTGTGGTGGCGGCCTTGGCATCTGGCCCCTCATACGTTGTGATCTCCTTTGGTTTCAGCGACGCTCCTAATTCCTATCCTGGGGGGACTGCTAGTTTCTCGGTGACCGTAACGGCTACAGTGAATTGGTAGTGTGGGGTAAACGGTGGAGAAGAATCGTAATACTCATTTACCTCGACACGACCTCCACTCCCTGTTCAAGGGAGGTCGAATCACCTTGGGAGCGCTCCTCGCCGTCTCTCTCTTCCTCCTTCCGGCCGGAGGCTCCTACTACCTCTCAGAAACCACTCAGGCCACTCCTACCATCACGCCTTCTGCTAGCCAGTTCCCACAGTACCTGCTTAACACAAGCGGCACCTATGGGTCTAGTACCTCAAAGGGGTCCTCCACCAGCCAGGTGAACATCACCGTCGGAAAGGTCGAGGCATTCCCTTCAAGCAATGCCTTCAACGACTGGACCCTGGTGAACTCCTCGATACGCCTCTATGCCGCTCCGGTCTTCGCCGGAGGCGTGACCTACAACGGCTCCAACGGGGATCAGGCCGGGACCTCGATCACGGCCATCAACATCACCTCCGACGGGGCTCTCGGGGTCTCTGCGGTGGTTGTCGGGGCCCCGTACACGACGATTTCCGCCACAGGGTGTGGCGGGGCGAACTCCGGGGCGATCTTCATCTTTTTCGGACACACCCCCCTCAACTCCAGCTACAACCTGAATCAGGCGAACCTGACCGTGTGCGGGAACGAGACGGGGATGCTCTTCGGCTGGTCGGTCGCCGGTGTCGCCAACATGACGGGCCCCGGCGGTACCGGGCTCGCCATCGGCTCTCCCGACTTCACCTACTGCATCGCGGCTACCACCAACCTCGGCACTTCTGCCTGTTCCCCCACGAACGCCCCGCACTCGGGTGCCGTGTGGACCCTGACCCGAGCCTATCTCAAGACCCTCTACACGAACCTGAAGTGGAAGCCCGGCATGCATGCCGTGGCCTCCATTGCTACCGTGGCCTATGACTACATCGCCAACTTGGGAGCATACACTGTGCTCAAGGGTGAGGAGTTGGGATACTCCCTCTCCCCCATCGAGAACACGTCTTCCTCAGGGACCTCCAACCCGGGACACGACGACATCCTCGCTGGGGCTCCGTACTTCAACGATACCCAAGGGACCGCCGTCGGTGAAGCGGTGGTCTGGAACGTCCCCACCTCATCTGTTGCATCCCTCGAGAACCCCTCCAACCGGACCAACTCCCATTATGGGTGGTCCGTGGGCAACGTTTCGGACCCGGGCGGCGCTAACCGGCAGGATCCAGTGGTCGGGGCCCCCGGCAGCGACACGGTCTATGTCTACAAGGGGGACTACCTTGCAGGAGACTACGGGGTGTACGGCAGTACGATTGGCACCACGATCGCCGAGCCCGTTCTTTACCGGATTCCGGGAAAACCAGGGTCAGGCTTCGGTTGGAGTGTCGCAGGGATCAACCATCCCGCCAACGGAGCGAAACCCGAGATCGCCATAGGTGCGCCCTCTTCTTCAACTCACTCAGAGATCACCTACACCTACAGTACTTTGTCATCTTTCGCCTCTTCGGGGAGTTCTCTCCCCACCACGGGCAAGACCCAGGCTGACGGGGTCTACGCCTACACTTCGGGGGTCTCCCCGGTGACCCTCAATCTCTCGACCGCCACTCAAGTGACCTCTTTCACGTGGACCCAGAGCACTGCCGGGTGCGTTGGATCCAGCACTTCTGTCGTTGCGATCGCGGGGACGACCAGCGCGGAGTTCACCACGGCGGGCTGCTACGAGGATGCGACCACGACGTTCCCGGCCCATGGGGTCCTTGAGGCCTACGTGAATCTGGCCGCGGGAGACTGTCTCTCTTTCCTCGCCGAAGGTGTGTCGGGGACCACCTTGTACCCCGAGGCGGATGTGGCGCTCTCCGGGGGCGAGATCCGATACGGCACGGCCTCGGCGTACCAGATCCAGTCCACTTCCCAACCCGTACCGGACATCCACAACACTTGGTACAAGATCGATATCGTCTACGACAACACGGACGAACAGTACGACCTCTGGGTCAACAATGTGCTTGTGGCCGAGAACGTCACCTACGGAATAGACGGAGCCACCCAAGCGGCGGTGA
>JAKBKR010000132.1 GCA_021832495.1 bacterium
TCGGGACCTTTGCGGGTTCCAGGATGCCGTGCTTCTGCCGCAGCGCCCGGTACCCGGGAAGGTACCTTCCCGCCTGGCGCATGAGCCATACCGGGGTCGCGTCGGACCGTTCCCCTTTCAGGGCTTGGAGAAAGCGGTCGGTCATGGGAGGGCCGCCACCTTCCCCACGATGAGGAGCGCAGGAGAGGTCACTTTCTTCTTGCGGGCGAGGGCGGGAAGCTTTCCGAGCGTGGTGCGGAGCACCTGCTGCTTGGATGTGGCCCCCGAGACGATCAAGGCCGCGGGCTCATCGGGTCCCCGCACCTTCTGAAGTTCCTTGGCAATGAGGTCGAGTTTCTTGACCACCATGACCCCGATGAGGGTGTCGCAGGCTAGGGCGAGCCGTTCCAGAGGGACGCCATCGGAGGTGGCTCCCTGGCCGAGTTCGCCCGTGAAGACACCGAAGGTGCTTGCGGTACCCCGGTGCAACACCGGGATTCCCGCGATCGTAGGCAGTCCCGTCACGCTGGAGACCCCCGGGAGGCAGCGGACCGATATCCCTGCCTTCTCCAAGAACTGCCGCTCATCGTACCCCCGCCCGTAGATGTACGGGTCGCCCCCCTTCCATCGGAGGACTCTGCGCCCCTTGCTGGCGTGTTCCAGTAGGATGGAGTTGATCCGATCCTGTTGGACCTTCCGGCGTGGTCCCTTGCCCGCATAGATCAACTCCGCTCCTTTCTGGGCGTGCTGGAAGATGCGGTGGTCCGTAAGCCGGTCGTAGACGATGACATCGGCCTTCCTGAGGTAGGAGAGGGCGAGAAGCGTCACGTGCCCGACGTCCCCGGGACCTGCTCCGGTGACCACCACCTCCCCCGGGAGGAACTGGACAGCGGGGAGCCAGTCTCGGGGAGCCTGGGCCTTCACCGTTCTTCCCATGGCTCCTCCTGGAGGCGCTTAGCGGCGTAAACACCGAGTTCCTCCGGTCCCCGTCCCTCGCTTGGGATCGTGACCCTTCGGCGGGCGGTTCCCTTCTCCTCCCACTCCGCTGCGGTGAAGGAGGGGGTGGCTCGGTGGGCCTGGCCGCCTAAAGGACGAGAGCATCCTCCTCCCATTGTCTGCAAGAACGCCCGTTCCGCCAAGAGCTCCCACCAGGTGTGGGGGGCGGCATCGCGCAGCTTCGAAAAGGTTTCCCGGTCCTTCGTGCGTGCGACGAAAGCCACGACCCCCTGCCCCGGTGCGGGCGGACATAGGGTGACCGGGATCCGGCGGACGGGAACGTTGAGGCCGAGTCGGGTTACCCCCGCTTCGGCCAACACGAGCACATCGCACTCTCCCTCCCCGAGCTTCCGGACCCGGGTCCCCACGTTGCCGCGGACGGGGACGGTCGTGACCCCGGGAGAGTGGTAGAGCACCATCGCCCGACGACGCGCACTGGAGGTCCCGACGATGAGACCGTCGGGAAGGCGACCGATGGGGGGAGGGGTCTTCTCCCGTCCCACGAGGACGTCGGCCGAGGGCCCTCGGTCCAGTGCCGCAACGAGCGCGAGTCCCTTGGGAAGGTCCGTAGGGATGTCCTTGAGGGAGTGCACCCCGAGATCAGCCCTTCCATCGAGGACTGCCTCGTCGACCTCCTTCTCGAAGACCCCTGGCGTGGGAAGGTCCTCGAAGCTCTGCTTCCGCGACCGGTCCCCGGTCGTGGTGATCCAGAGTTCCTTGAGCTCCCTCCCGGGAAAGTGGTGGAGGAGGGCTTCTTTCGCGAGCCCGGACTGGATGCGGCTCAGCGGGCTACCCCGGGCCGCGAGCGTGAGGGTTCGGGACGCTGGAGTGGTGGGCATGGGTCAGGATGCGTTCCAGAGAAAGCCGGAATCCTTCTTAGCCATGATGTAGGGGGAGTCTACCGGGGAACCCGGGGAACTCAGATCGCTCGACATCGGTGGCGGACCTTCACAAGAGGTCCGTGCCAGTAACTTCGGGGGGGAGAACACCGTAAATCATCAGGAGGCTATTGTATGGGTCGTGCAGAGGAGTCTGACCCTGGCTTTCCGGCCTCAATGAAGCCAAGGTCCTTTCCCTCTCGGATAACGCAGCGCGTGTCGGAACGAGCCTGCTGTCATTGGACCTGACACCCGGGGAAGAACGGATCCGGCCGGTTAGTTGGGGAAGGATGGAGAACCTGCGTTTGCGCGGAGTCGTGCTGAATCATGGGCGATGGCCGATGGGCGACGGGAGGAATTCTCAGGTCGTCGCGACAGTTCGTCGAGCAATCGTAATATGCCAAGGATCCAATGATTTGTGAAGGTAAAAGATGGCGTCTGTATTGTGTCCGCGTTGCGGTACGCCCCACCCGACGAATGCGGAATATTGCATGAAGTGCGGAGGACCCATGGCTCCTCCGCCTCCCGTTGTGGTCTATCACCAACCCCCTCCTCCCAGGGACGGACACGGGGCGGTGGTGGTCGTCGTGGTGTTGCTTGTCGTTGTTTTCGTGGTGTTGGTCGGTTTGAGCTTCATTGGGGTGGGTCCCCTTGCAGGTATTGTGGGAGACGCGGGATCGATCAACATCGATGTGACCCACGCCGGCGTGAACACGATCAGCGCCACCGTTCTGGTCAACGGAAATCAGGTTGCGAGCTTCAGTGTGGCACCTCAGTCCACCGTCGGGTACACCTACACCGCCCATTGGACCGGGAACGGGTGCTACTCGGCCACGGTGACCGCGGACGGAACCGGGGGACTCCTGGGCCCAACAAGCGTCAGCAAGCAAACCTCCGTGTGCAACGGGAACACCGTAACCGTAGATCTCACGGTGTAGGGCACAGGCTTCGGAGTACGGGGCTCCTGCCCCAGGTCACTTACGCTCCGCCTACCGTGACCGGGCGGCTAGATGACCCGGCCCTTCAAAGGTGCCGTTCTTCCTTTCCCAGGTAGACCTGCTTCGGGCGGACGATCCGCTGCTCGGCGTCCGAGACCATCTCTTGCCACTGGGCGAGCCAGCCGGACATGCGCGGGATGTCGAAGAGCACCGGGAACATGTCGACGGGGAACCCCATCGACTGGTAGATGAGGCCGGAGTAGAAGTCGACGTTCGGGTAGAGGTGGCGGCTGATGAAGTATTCATCGGAGAGGGCGATCCTCTCGAGCTCGAGGGCGATCTCGAGGAGGGGGTTCTTCCCCGTGATCTCGAAGACCCGGTCGGCCATCTTCTTGATGATGAGCGCCCGGGGGTCGTAGTTGTGGTAGACCCGGTGGCCGAAGCCCATGAGGCGGCGCTTCCCGGCCTTGACGTCCCGGATGATGTCCGGGATCTTGTCCACCTTGCCGATCTCCTCGAGCATACGGACCACGGCCTCGTTGGCGCCCCCGTGCAGGGGACCGTAGAGCGCCGCGGAAGCGGCCGCCGCACAGCTGTAGGGGTCCGCGAGGGAGCTCCCTACGCTCCGCATGGCGTTCGTGCTGCAGTTCTGCTCGTGGTCGGCGTGGAGCACGAAGAGGAGGTCGAGGGCCTTCGCGAGATCGGGGTTCACCTCGTAGCGGCTCGAGGTCGAGGGGCGGAAGACCATGGAGAGGAAGTTCTCGGCGTAGGAGAGGTCGTTGCTCGGGTCGATGAAGGAGCGGCCCTGGGAGTGGCGGTAGGCGAAGGCCGCGATGGTCGGGATCTTGGCGATCAGCCGGTAGATCTGGAGCCGACGGGAGGCCTCGTCCCGGACGTTCTTCGCATCGGGGTAGAAGGTGGAGAGCGCCCCCAGGGTCCCGACGAGGATCCCCATCGGGTGGGCGTCGTAGCGGAACCCATCCAAGAAGACCTTGAGGTTCTCGTGGAGGAGGGTGTGGATGGTGATGTGATGCGCCCACTCGTTGAGCTGGGTCGCGCTCGGGAGCTCCCCGTGGATGAGGAGGTAGGCGACCTCGAGGTAGGACTTCTTCCCCGCAAGCTCCTCGATGGGATACCCCCGGTAGCGCAGGATCCCCTTGTCCCCGTCGATGTAGGTGATCGTGCTCTTGCAGACCGCGGTGTTCACGAGGCCGGGGTCGTAGGAGACGAGCCCGGTGTCCCCTTCCGCCGCGTGGATCTGCTCCAGGTCCGACGCGCGAATATGGTCCCCCTCAATGGGCACTTCGTAAACTTTTCCCGTCCGATTATCTTTGATACTGAGCGAATTTTGTGCCATGGGTTTCACGCTCGACAACTAACGAATTGGGTTTTGAGATAAAGCTACCTTGCACGCCCCCCTCAGGCGTGAGGGAGGCTCTGCCCGGCGAGGAAGACCTCGGTGGGCGGCGGGGCGGTGAGCCGGTATCCCAGGTGCTCCGGCCCGGGCAGGTCGAACACCGTGAGGTCCGCCCGTGCGCCGGGGACGAGGCGCCCCGCTTCGGGGAGGCCGATGGCGACCGCGGCGTTCACCGTAGCGGCGGTCAGCGCCTCGGCCGGGGTCAAGTGCCCCGAATAGACGGCGTGGGAGATCACGAGGGGCATCCCCTCGACCCAGGAGTTCGGACAGAGATCGGAGCCTAGGGCCACGGGTACCCCGGCATCGACAAGTTCCCGGCCCTTCGAACGTCCGGGGGCGAGGGAAGCGAAAGGAGTGAGGGGAAGGAGGACCCCGATGACGCCGGCCCGCGCGAGCTGGCCGATGTCGGTCTCGGAGACGGCGAGGAGGTGGTCGGCGCTGACGGCCCGGACCTCCGCGGCGACGGCGGACCCTCCTCCCGAGGAGAACTCGTCCGCATGGATCTTGGCGGCAAGTCCCGCGGCCTTGCCTGCAACGAGGATCCAGCGTGACTCCTCGGCGGTGAAGAACCCCTCCTCGCAGAAGACATCGCAGAAGCGAGCGATCCCCTGCTGGGCCACCGCCGGGATCTGGTGGCGCACGAGGTCGTTCACGTACGCCTCCCGGCTCTTCTCGTGCTCGGGCGGGATGGCGTGGGCCCCGAGGAACGTCGGGACGATCTGGGCCGGGGTCGCCCCTGCCAGCTTGCGGATCACACGCAGGATCTTGAGTTCGGAAGCGAGGTTGAGCCCGTACCCGCTCTTCGCCTCCAAGGAGGTGGTCCCCCACCGCAGGAGTCGGTGGAGGCGCGCAAGCGCATCCCGGTACAGGGTTGCCTCGGAGGCTTTCCGGGTCTCGCGGACCGTCCGGAAGAGTCCGCCCCCGATCCGGGCGATGTCGAGGTAGCTCTCGCCCAGGATCTTCCGGCCAACCTCTCCCGAGCGGTCACCCGCGAAGACGAGGTGGGTATGCGCGTCGATGAGCCCTGGAAGGAGAGTCCCTCCAGAGAACTCCCGCCGCTTCCCCCCCTTCCGGAGGGTCACTTCCCTGCGGAGCCGGGAGCGGGGACCGATCCAGGCGATCCGACCCTCCGAGATGGCGACCGCGGGATGCTCGAGCAGGGAGAGTTCTCCCATCTCCTTCCCCCGCCGGGGAAGGTCTCCCTCAGCGAGGGTTGCGGCGACATCGAGGCCCGTGAGGATCGTGTCCGCCCGGACCATGGTCACCGCTGGCGGAGGATGGCGGACATGAGATCGTGTGCAGCGAAGGAACGTTCGAAGTGCTCCCGCGCCTCGTTCTCAAGGGGGGTCACGTCGGGGTATCGTGAGGAGAAGTGGGTGATGTAGAGCTCTCCCACGCCCGCCTCCTTGGCGGCCTGGGCCGCTTGCCGGGCGGAGGAGTGCCCCCAGTCGTTCGCATCCTTCTCCAGGGAGAGTTCGACCGTCGCCTCGTGGATGAGGACATCCGCCCCCCGGGCGAGGGCCACGACGTCCTTGGAGGGGGCCGTGTCACCCGTATAGACGATCGAGCGTCCGGGGCGCGGGGGACCGAGGACCATCGCCGGGGTGACCACGTGGCCGTTCCCGAGCGTCACGGTCTCGCCCCGTTCCAAGTGGGCGAAGTCCCGCCCGCGGCAACCGAGGCTGTGGGCGAGGTCCGCATCGAACCGCCCGCGTTTCTCCTTCTCCTGCAGCCGGAACGCGAGGGCAGGAACTGGGTGGGCCGTCCGCGCAGCCCGGACGGTGTAGGTCCCGAGGTCGACCTCCTCCCCGGGGGCGACCCCGTGCGGGGTAACGGGGAACTTCTTCGTGAAGTGCCCGAGTTCCATGATCGCGGGCACGTACTTCTCGACATCGGCCGGACCGTAGATGTCGAGGGGCTCGGAGCGGTTGTTGAGTCCCATGCTCTGGATGAGCCCGGGGAGGCCGAGGAAGTGGTCTCCGTGGAAGTGGGTGATGAAGATCCGGCGGACGCGCATGAAGGAGATG
>JAKBKR010000133.1 GCA_021832495.1 bacterium
GAACAAAATAGAAGACGACGTCGACGAAAGTTTACCCCCATTCAAGGTCACACTCCACGACGTGCCGGTCGGCAGACCGGTCTCCGAGAACGTGACCGAGTAGGTGGCCGGTGAAAACACGACCGGCTGGTTCACTGCTGCGCCGTTCACCGTCAGGGAACCCGACGCCGGACTGGGGGTGTACCCCGGCACGATACCCAAGACATAGGTATACGTCCCGTTCGGCACGATGAAGGATATCATCGTGCTGACCACTTGGTGCTTGACGCCGTTCAGGGTCACACTCCACGTCGTACCGGCCGGCAATCCGGACTCCGTGAAGGAAACGGTGTAGGTGACCACAGTGAAGGTTATCGGGACCGTGACCGAGACCCCGTTCACCTTGACCTGCCCGGAGGAAGGCGAGGCCGTATAGCCCGGGACCGGACCCACCGAATAGCTATACGTACCGTTCGCCTCAGAGAACACGATAGCAAACGAGGTCGACGATCGTTGGATCCCGTTAAGGGTTGCGTTCCACATCGTCCCCGTGGGAAGGCCCGATTCCGTGAAGGTGACGTTGTAATAGACCGGAGAGAACGTGATGGTTGGTCCGGACCCTGCCCCCCGGACCGTCAGGGTTCCCGAGGTCGGGCTAGGCATGTAACCGGACACCACACCCACCGAGTAGGCGTAGGTGCCATTGGGTTCGGTGAAGCTCACAGTGTTGCTGGTAGAGGAGTGTAAGACCCCCTGGACCGTCACGTTCCACAAAGTTCCGGTCGGAAGACCGGTCTCTGTGAAGGTATACGTGTAGACGGTCGTGGTGAAGGTGATCGTCTGGTTGACGGACTTACCCATCACGGTCAGCGTCCCATGGGTAGGACTGGGCGTGTAGCCCGACACGATCCCAAGGGAGAAATTGTACGTCCCGTTCGTCATGGTGTACGCAATGGTGTTTCCCGTGGACGAGGAAAAGCTCCCATTCAGTGTGACGTTCCAAAGGGTGCCGGTTGGAAGCCCGATCTCCGTGAACGTCACCGCATAGGATCCCTTGGGGATCGCGGTGTAGATGATCGTGGTCCCGGAGGGGCCCCCATTCACGCTCAACGTTCCCGATGGCGGGCCGGCAGAGTAGCCAGGTACAACTCCCGCCGTGTACGCGTACGTTCCGTTCGGCTCGTAGAAGAGTATCCTCGTCGTGGTCGAGGAGTTGGTGACACCGTTATAGGTGATGTTCCAGTATGTGCCGGTCGGCAAGCCCGATTCATAGAACACCACGGAGTAGAGGACCGGCGGGGCTGTCGAGAACGTGATCGTTCGATTGGCAGCCTTCCCATTGACCGTCACGGTGCCCGAGGAGGGGGTAGCGGTGTACCCTGTCTCATGTCCGACCGTGAAGTTGTAGGAACCGTTCGGTTCGACGAAGGTGATGATGGAAAAGGTTGAGGAATCGAAGATCCCGTTGAAGGTGACGTTCCACGCGGTTCCCGAAGGAAGCCCGGTCTCGTTGAAGTAGATGATGTAAGTGGGGGCGGTGTTCGCTGTGAAGGAGATGATCCGGTAAACCGACCGTCCACTGACCGTTAGGCTGCCTGAGGTCACGTTGGCGGTGTACCCGGACACGGTCCCTATCGTGAACGAATAAGTACCATTGCGCTCCGTGAAGGCGATCGTGTTACCGGTCGAGGAATTGACTGACCCGTTGAGCGTGACGTTCCAGTGGGTGCCTACGGGAAGCCCAGTTTCGTTGAAGGAAACGAGGTACGTCCCGGGAGGAGTGGGGATGAAAGTGACGTTGACACGAACGTTGGCACCGTTGACCGACACATTCCCGCTTGAGGGAATGGCGGAATAGCCGGGCACTGAACCCACGATGAAACCGTACGTTCCGTTCGCCTTTGAGAAATTGACTTCGAATCGGTTCGACCCGTTGGCGGATCCGGACAACGTCACGTTCCAAGCAGTCCCTACGGGCAGCCCCGTCTCGGCAAACGTCACGGTGTAGTTCTTGGGGTTCGGGACGTAGATGATGGTAGTGCCTGCGGACGACCCGTTCACGGTCAGCGTACCCGAAGTAGGGTGCGCCGTATACCCAAACACGGCCCCTGCGGTGTATCGGAACGTGCCGTTCGGGTCCTCGAAGATGATCGACCCGCTCGTCGAGTAGTTCGAGAAGCCGTTGTAGGTGACGCTCCAGTTCGTGCCGGCGGCGAGCCCGCTCTCGAAGAACACGATCGGATAGAGCGCACCTATGGCGGTGAAGTTGATCACGGTATTGATCGGCCCGCCGAAGACGAACACGGACCCCGAGGCTGGCGTGATGGTGTAGCCACCCGGTCCGCCGACCGAATAGCTGTAGGTGCCATTGGGCTCGGAGAAGGAGATCGCGGTCGCGGTCGAAGATACCGTGGCCCCGTTCAGGGTCACGTTCCATTGGGTGCCGCGTATAAGACCCGATTGCGTGAATGTCACCAAGTATGTCGGAGGCGGGGTGTACGTTAGGTACACGAAGTCGTTCCCACCGGAGACCACCACGGAGCCCCCGGACGGAGACACCGAGTACCCCGAAGCGGAAGCTGCGGTGTACGAGTAGCTGCCGTTCGTTTCGGGGATCGCCAGCTCGGTCCCACTCGAGTACCATGTCGTGCCCGACAGGTCGACACTCCAGGAAGTTCCGGTGGGCAGTCCAGACTCTACGAACGTCACCGAATAGGTTCCCGCGGGATGCCAAGTGTAACTCACCGAGAGAGAGGTCATCGAACCGTTCACCGTGATGTTGCCCGAGGCGGGCGAGGGAAGGTAGCTCTGGAACGGTTGCGCAGAAAAGGCATAGGTGCCATTCGGCTCGGTGAAGAACATCGATCCTCCCGTGGAATGCTCTACTTTCCCCCCCAGCGTGAAGGACCAGTTCGTGGCGGGAGGAAGTCCCGTCTCGTAGATCCCCACCGAATACTGGCCGGCGGGTATCGCCGTGCAGTGGATCCCCTGGGAAACCCCGGAACCGGCGATCGTCACGTAACCGGAGGACGGGACACATGTGTACCCGGAGGGTGCCACGATCGAGTAAGCATACGTCCCATTCGATGAGGAGAACGAGATGGTGGCCCCCGTCGAATACTGGGGCACACCACTGTTCAGGAATACGCCCCAGATGACGCCAGTCGGTGGGCCCGAGAGGGTGAAGCTCACGGGGAAGGTTGTTGGTATGAAGGTGATCGGTACGGTTACGGAGGCACCGTTCACGGTAACGATGCCACTGGCCGGAGATACGCTGTAACCGGAGATGTTAGCGATCGCAAAGGGGTAGGTTCCGTTCGGTAGCGCAAAATGCACCATGGAGCTAGAATTGACATTGGTGGCTTGGCCTAAGGTGACGGACCATGGGGTGTTCACCGGCAGGCCGGATTCAGTAAAATCCACAGGATATCCGGGCTCTGTAGGCCAGTATTGGAGAGCGTACCAGGCCACATCCCCGATCCCACCGATCATAGGGTTCACATCCATCGAGTTCGGGTTCAGCCAAGAGGCCAGAACGAACGCATTCACAGTCTGACCGGGGTTCGCAGTGAAAATACCTAGTTGCTGTGCGATGTGCTCCGCCTCGTTGAAGAGGACCTCACGCTCAGTCGGATTGGTGTTCGAGGCGGCGGAACTTAGGAGGTTCGTCATATTTTGATACGCGGTACCCTGGCAATTCGAAGTGACGCTCGCATTCGCCCAGGCGTACCCCGCGGGGCAGGGGTTGAGGTAGTTCGAACTGTTGAACGCAGACCCGCCGCAAATCGCACCCTCAAGGCTTTCACACAGGGCGTCGCCCGGAGGGTACGAACCATAGGGCGAGTAAAGGGGATTCGTGAAATCGGTGGGATCCGGATAATCCGGACTCCAGCTGGCATCGTACAATGGCATGGGGTTTGTGCCCGAGGGTTGGAAACTGTTTACGATGAGGCTAAAGAATGGAAGGTTTACCACGACCGGCACCACCGCTCCATCCGAGAATTTCGAAATGTTGGAGGCCCACATCCGGTCAATCACATTTTGACTAGTATCGTTTTGGACCGACGCAAAGGGGAAAACACAGGGATTCGCCGGGCTGCAGGCCTGGGCGGCGATGCCCTCTTCCTGCTGAACTTGCGCCCACCAGTGATAGGGACTCGCATTCGAGTTTGGGTTAGGTGTGGTCGGGTCTTGGAAAGGCCAGGAGATGTTCGTTGGGTAGTAGCTCCCCATATGCTGGGGTATCGCACCGCCGTAGAGAGAGTACTGTGGTATGCCATCCACCGTGTTGTACTGGCTCGCCACGGTTCCGTAGGGATAGGCATGGACTAGGAACTGTCGGAATGCCAGGTCTTGGAAGAGATTAGGCGGGGCATGAAGAGTGTACCCCGTTCCGTTGAGAAGACTGGCCGCGCCCGGCTCAGAAAAGTAGAGGTTGAAGTTGGTGAAGGATTCGCTGTACGAGGGGGCCAAGGCCACGGAGACATTGCCCGATCGCATCAAGGGAAGAAGATCGGAAGAGTAGTTGGCCGCGGGTATGGTGGCCATGTCTGCCTGTCCTGACTTGAGCGCCAGTTGGCCCGCCGTCGCATTAACCTCCCAGGCCACATTGACGGTCTTCACTGGGAAGGTGGAGGGTAGGCATCCTGCCCACGCGCAGGTCGTTCCTCCCCAGACCGGGCTGGCCTTCAGCGTGTAGTTCTTACCCGGGGTGATGGAACTCAGATAATATGGTCCGCTCCCCACCATGGACCAGCGCAGGATGTTCGCCCAGTTTGCGACAGGCGCGGACGCATTGTTTGAGTAGTAATCCGACCCCTGCGGTCCAAGACCCGTTTCGACAGAATCCCATGCCGCATCGGCAAGTCCTGTAGGGTCGGTCTTCGCGGTGCAAGGAAGTCCGGGCAATCCTCCGCCCACACTGGCGGCAAAGCTGCAATCCATGATCCCTCCCCCGAAGGGGTTAGAAAAGAGTTCCAAAAACTCGGGCCAGTTCGGACCCTGCCCGCTGAACCGCGTGTCGAGCGTCACACATCCATGAGTGGCAAGTGCGGGGCACGAGCTCCCGTTCATCACGACCGCATTGAACAGGTTCGTGGGCGTGCTGTTGTACGGATAATGCAAACCCGCATCCCAGCTGGGGTTCCCGTTCGGAAGCAAGGCTTGACACTGGATCCAACCCGGGTTGCCGTAGGGATAGTCGGCGAAGAGACAGTCCCGAGCCAAACTGAACAATACGTCCACCGGATACACGGGCCGGGTCGTCCCGTTGTAGATATCGTAGAAGGTGGCGTTCGGGTTGATGACGAAGGTGTAGTTATCCCCGTTCTGTAGACTACTACCGTAGATCTGAGTGCACTGGAGCGAACCGGGCACGCAGGTGGCGAGGTCGGGCACATAGTCCGAAGGGAAGGACCCGGTACTGGTGCCATTGTGGCTTATGAGGGTTTGAAACACATTGATGATCGGTTCTATGCCAATCGATTCGTAGTCCACTGCCGGGTCTTCAGAGAACGCTCCGGTCGTCGAGAGCTCATAGGCCGTCACTGTGCCCGGGTGAGGGGAACTCGGAAGTGTTCGCGGGTGGACTCCTGCAGTGGTCAAGGACGCATGGGTTATGGAAACTGGAGGCGCGAAGGAAGTATTGCTCCCGTGGTTGGCCGCCAACAGCCCACTTGCCCCTGAACTCACAATCAGCATCATCAGGCAGGTCATCCACCCGCATTGGACAAGCCAACTTCGACCGCTCCCCAAGGACATCATCCCAGAGAACAACATTTGGTGAGATTTAAGTATATGCTGGCGGGCCTTTGCCGACTGCTTTCCGTCACCTTGGTACGCACGATCCGAAAGAACGGGGCGTCCGACTCTCCGCGGAGGATAGCGAGCCTGGTCCCTGGACCCGAGTATCTCCGTTGCCAATTCGGCGGGGGTTATGGGTGGAGCCTGAAGCTGGGTGAGGTCTCAAGGAGGCGAAGAGTCAATGCCCATCGGACTTGCCCCTTTCGAGAGTCCTACCCGCCTCGCCCAGCCCCGAGCGGGGAGAAGGTCCTCGTAGGAACCAAAGGTTGATCGAGGGAGCTCAGCGGGGGGCAACCTTCGATGCCGGACGGTGGAACCAACGGTCGAGGTCCTCCCTCCGAAGCGTTACCATGATCGGGCGACCATGGGGGCAGGTGAAATTATCCTTCGTCCCGTACAGTTCCACGACGAGACGTTCCATCTCGTCCATCGACAGTGCATCCCCTCCACGGAT
>JAKBKR010000134.1 GCA_021832495.1 bacterium
AAAACTCAGGGCAGAAGTCTCGGCCTGAATACCATGGTTTCACTACTGCACCGTAGTAAAATGGCCTCTCTTGAAAGGCTCGCGAGCATCACGACGGGGACACATCTTCCTCCACTCAACCTCGCAGACTGTAGTTGAGGTGTGGTCAGAGTGAAAGCGGTACTGGTCTTGGTCCGCCAGGAGAGTCCATAATAGCAAACAAGGTTCTCCATCAACAATGGTTGGGAGAAGAGTCCGAGCCGCAGCGCGTTTTTCCAATCCTTCGGCGCGTGTGCGTATTGTCTTCAACGGCCGATTGCCGAGCCTTAATCCGTCCGCATGCTCGTTTCGTCTCAGAACGTAGATGCAGTTCGAAGTGGACATTGACTCTTTCGTTGCTTTGGCTCACAGACCGGAGATTCAGATAGCAGAGGACCGCTTCCTGCGCCTCTTGCCACTGGGAGGTGCGGGAGTGTTGTCGTCAAGAAACTTTGGGAGAGCACTCTCGTCCACCACAACCTCCACCTGAGGTGTTTGGAGAGCCAAAGGCATGGCCCTAAAGACCACACTGTCGAAATCTCCGAAGTCGGCCCCAGAATCCCACGCAATCTCGGCCCTCAGGTCGAGAAGGTAGTTCCGAATCTCTCCCTCACTGAGGTTGTAGGGCTTGAGCACCTCTTTCAACCTCCTCCCTGTCACGGGGGTCTCGCTACGGATGGTTGAGAGCATGGTATCCGTAATCATCCCCATCCGGGCGAGTTCTTCCTTGGAGACCTCGCCTGCAGCATTCGTGTATCTGGTGGCACCACCGCTCTCGGTCTTCTCGACCTTGTGGGATTCCGAAAGGATGGACAATTGTGTACGCACGGTGGCATCGCTCGCGCCGGTCATCAATCCCACTTGGTGAACCAGTGCCCCCTCCTCCTCGTTGGGGTTCTGTTTCAGGTGTTCTTCGATGGCCTTGGCTACACCACTATCGGACGAATTCGTAGTGGTAGTGGTGGGTCCGCCTCCAGAGCGTCGCCTCTTCCGTAGCTCCACAAAGGCAAGGATAGCCGCCAAGGCACCGACCACTGCAATCACGACCAGCAGGAACGTGAAGCCCCAATCCGTCCCTTGACCGCTTGGCCCGGTCGAGCCCTTCCCTGAGGGAGGGCTGCTGAGGTTCAGCGCAAGGGTGTAAGGAGATGAGGTCCGGTTGTAGTTGTCGATGACTTGGATGTAGAGCTGCTGGATTGCGGACCCCGTGAGGGTCAGATTGGCCACCATCTCGCCCAAAGGAATCCAGGGCAGCGAGGAAAGGTTGGACGCGTTCGTGGAGTAACGGTAACCCGTAACCGTGCCATCGGTGTCGCTGGTCAGGAGCTCGAATACCAGTTCGAGGTGATAGATGGTGCCATTGCTGGTCGTGTTGTGGGACAGGGAGAGCTTCTGGTAGGTCACGTTGTCGATCGAGGGAGGGATAGTTCCCAAGGTCAGAACTTTCGACTCGGCCGTTTCCCCAAGAGCATCGGTCACGTTCACCGAGACCTCGTAGGAGGTCGCTTGATGGAAGGTGACCGTTACCCGTGGGACACTCGTTACCTGGTGATCCGCTCCCAGGTTCCAAGAGTAGGACAACGGCCCGGTTCCACCACTGACGCAGCTCAGGGAGAATGTCAGTGTGTTGCCCGCCATCGGGATTCCTGTGACGAGCTGGGGCGCGCAAGGTGCGAGGGGAACCGTATTCACCGTGAGCTTAGTTACCTCGGAGGCCCTGTACCCGAAGGCATCGATGACGGTGGCGGTGATAGAGTAGCTTCCGGACGCGGTCCAAGTACCCTCCAGGGCATTCACGGAGCCGTTGATCCAACGGTTGCCACTTGCCGCGGAGATGAGCCAGTCATAGGTGAAAGGTGCCCACCCACCCGTGGCCGAGGCGGTGGCGTTGTCCCACATTCCGCTGTCCACGACTGACCGGTTGATGGTCAACGTGACCGGGCCCACCATGTCCACGATCACCTTCACCGATAGGGTGAAGGTCGAGACCTGCCCCTCGGAATCGCTGATGGTCACTGACAGGGAGTGGTTTCCGACCGATGGCCACGACAAGGAAAGGTTGGTCCAGAGGTTGAAGACCGCTGTCGAGTTGACCGTGGTTCCGTTCAGCTTCCAGACTACCGAGTAGGACCCGGTGCCACCGGCGAAGGTCAGGTTGAACGAGGCAGTGGTCCCGGAAGGAAGTGTGGTGCTTCCACCAGATGTGATTCCCGAGGTTGAGATTGGGCCATCGACCATAGACATAACCTTCACGGCAGGGTCCGCAATCACCTGCACGGAAGTCGATAGGGTCGAGCTCGCCCCGGTACCGTCAGTGACGGTAATCTTGACCGTGAATGACCCAGGGGAAGGCCAAGCGTAAGTCACCCAGGGACGGATCGTTGTCTTGGTCGCCCCGTTGCCGAAATCCCAGACGAAATTGTAGGGAGTAAGGCCACCGGTGGTCTTGGCAGAGATGTTGTCGATCACCTGGGCATCAAGGTTTGTCTGGGCGGACGTTATTGACTTGACGCTGACAGGTGCGGTCACGTCCACTAACAGCCACTGTCGGGCTGACCCGCCTGCCCCACCCAGGGAATCTTTCACGGTGAGGTTCAGTGTGTATGTTCCCATATGGGTCCATGTGTACGTGGTCGAGCAACTCGTTGTCGACGATGACCAGAGAGCGATTGTGCCGGACCCGTTCTCAATGAGTGTGCAAGTGTACGGGCTTGACCCCCCGACGTAAGAGGCTATGAAGGTGGTGGTAGCCCCAACCTCGTCCTGGAGAGTTCCACCCTGCACCGCGGAGTAGCTCCCTGCTTGAGCTGAAAGAGTGAGGGACCCGAGATCCGAGACTACCTGATAGGAGAAGGGCACGAAGAGTCGGGAGTGGAGTCCATCCCTCACCGTTAGGTTGAGCGTGTCGGTCCCGTTCCAATTGGGGACGAAACTGCACGACTGGATCCCGTACGAAGGCACAGCCACAGGTCCGCAGAGGGTCATCCCGCGGGTAGAGTCGTTCAGCCACCATTCCATGGGAGGAGCCCCATGATTCTGAAAGAGGGTGAAGGTGACGTTAGCCTGAGTGCCCTGGTGAACAAGTGGGATTACCGGAATGCTCACGTTGATGGGCCAGTAGATGCTCTCATTGAACCGAAGCGTGGAGTCCCAACCAGTGGAGTCGCTGATGTTCACGCTGACAGGGTAGGTTCCGGCTTGAGTGAAGGGTTGGAAATTGGGGTTCGAGAGGTTGTGCCCCCCAAGCCCGGACACGCAACCGGCAGGCCAGGCCGGAGGACCGTCGATGCAACTGGAGTACGGTCCGATGCCCCCGGTCCAATTGAATTCAAAATCGAGTGACTCGTTGGCGTAAGCGGTCAACTCACCGACGAGGAACCAGTAGGAAGTAATCTTGGGGTCTGGATAGGCACTGAACGACGCGTTATTGCTGGTATACTTACCGCCACCCGTATCCGTCACAGTAACATTCACGATGAAGGTCCCCGTGACCGTTGGCGTGCAGCTAAGTCTGCTGGTATTCTGGCTAAAGCATCCGATTGGAAGCCCAGTGTAACTGTAGGTATAGGTCCCGGTTCCACCCGACGCGTTCGCATAGAAGAGGAGTGGCTCGTTAGCGTCTAGGTTACTCCGGTTGACAGCCAGTGAGACGAAGGGGGCAGAGTTCACCACGAATGGCGTGGATGAAGATGTGGCCGGGTACCCATTGGAGTCCCTCACGGTCACGGTAAGATAGACCCGTGCTGGGGTATTGGGCGTGCAGTCAATCACACTTGCGTTTGCCGAGGTGCAGCTGGACCCTGTTGGGAGCCCTCTCCACGAGTAGTAGTAGTTCCCCGCTCCACCTGTGGGGGTGACAGTGAACATGACAGAAGACCCTACATCTGCGGTGGCTATCGAGGGCTGCGGGGCACCTACTTGGGGATCCGTCAGTACGTCCACCGTCGGGGCAGTCGTCACTGGACTCGGATAGTTATCCCAGTCGACCACTGACAAGGTTGGAGACAGGGTAGTGGCCACTGAGATATCGCATCGCTCGTAGTACTGATTCCCCGAGGTCGAGTTCTTGGCTCCCTGACAACCCGTAGACGGGAGGCCACTCCAAGTGTAGTTGAAGCCACTCCAATTAGTGAACGGACCGCCATAACCCCCGTTCACTGTCGCATTGAGCCAGAAGACCTGTCCCTCGTCTGCCGATGTTCGCGAGGCCGAAATCGAAACCGTGGGGTCACTCCAAACATTGACTTGCGCATAGGCGAATTCCGTGGAGTATGCCCACTGGGAGGTGTAACCGTTCGAGTCGGTAACGGACACTTCTGGGATTTCTCCACCGAGAATGGTCTGAACGCATTTGACTGAGGAAGTCGTAAGCCCGGTGCAGTAGGCCGATGGTGGTGGCAGGTTATTGTAGGTATATCTCCAAGAGTAGGTGAAACCTCCACTACCTCCGCTCTCTGTGGCGTTGTACCAAGCCACTTGGCCGATGTCGTAGTTCTCCCTGGGACCGATCGTGATTCCCGTGATGCTGGGGTCCGTTGACAGGGTAAGAGAAGTTGTCACAGTTGCTGTGACAACGTAGTTGTTGCTATCCACCACCAAAACGGATGGTGTAAACGTTCCACTTGTTGTAGGAGTGCACTTGACCGAAGGGACTGTCTCCTGTTGTACAGATGGGCACCCTGTCGGAAGGTGGCTCCATGTGAAAGTGTACCCATTAAGACCTGGATAGCCCCCAGTTACAGTGGCGTTGAACCAGACCACCTGATTCTCGTCCGCGGTTGTCCGAGATGGGGTGATTGAAGTTACGACGGGATCCGAGAAGGCACCCACTGATGGCGCGGTGACCGCTGGACTAGTGACATCATTCGAATCCGTCACCGTGAGGCTTGGGCTGATCGTGCCAGTGGTCTGCACAGTGCATTTCACAGAATCAGTGGTCGTGCCCGCACATCCAGAACTTGGTAGGTTGCTCCATGTGTAGGTGATTACACCATATCCTCCCGACACTGTTGCATTGAACCAGACGGCCTGATTCACATCGACTGTTGACCGTGAGCTTGTAATGACGGATATCGTTGGGTCTGGGGAGACGGTCAGCATGCCGTATGTTCCGGCGGTCTTTCCATCGGCATCCATCACCCACGCGTGTAATGTGTAGGTCCCCGGCGAGCTGGCGGTACATGCCACCTTATCGATACTGGTGTACGGAGGGACCTCTCCACTCGGTCCTGAGATCGCTGACGGGCACGAGTTGAAGTACTGGTCGAGGGAGCCATCTTCCGAGTTTACAAACCAAAGGTACTGATACGGAGAAGTCCCACCGCTCGGCGTAGCAACAAAGGAAAGCGCTTGGCCGCTGTCTCGCTCACTGGCCATCGAGAGTGAGACCGAGGGCAAGGGGTTCACCGTGAAGGTGAAGGTGCTCTCTATGTCATTTCCGTTTGAGTAGTCTACATACAAGTCTGCCGTGTAAGTTCCGCTGGTTGCGGAGCTACAATCGGTCCAAGAGTCACCAGGGTCTATTCCGGAACCGCTGCCCGAGCCATAAGTACATCCAGAGGGGAGCCCGGCCCAAGTGTACCAATAGAATATTCCACCGTTCGTCTGCTGATTGATGGTATCGGACGTAGGGAGTGAAGACAGGTTGTAAACCACTCCAACCGTGACCTGAGTAGCGCCGGTAGTCATCGCGAGGTCACTGTAAACAGTGATCCAATCGGTTGCGCTGGCCTCTTCCCCACCGCATGTGCATAGGATATCCCCATAGACATGAAACTGGCCGGACTGGGTGGGAGTGCAGGAGAACTGTGCGGCGTTCTGGGAGGCACAACCGCCCGGGAGGTTCCCCCAGTACCAGTAGTCACCAGTCGGGAGGGTGCAGCCACTCGCGGAGAATGTCACTGGTTGACCCACAAAATCCCCCACGGGACTAGCCGATACTTCCAGTGCCCCGCAGACCAGCGGGTGTATAGACAGGGGCATTTTCGCATGCCGCGGGGTGCCGAGATTGCCGGACTGGTTCTGGAAAGGTGAAAGAGAGGGTTCGGTGATGTTCTGTGTAAAAGATGGCCTTGCGGGGTCAGGGGCGGGCTGAGCAAGGACCCTCACTGGTGAGTTCGCTGAAGAATGGGTTTCGGGGATCACTGCCTTACCGGGCGGGGAAACTTC
>JAKBKR010000135.1 GCA_021832495.1 bacterium
GGGTCACACCGTAGGGGATGCCGAAAGCGGCGAGCGGGATGATGACCGATACGGTGGAGATCCCGAGGGCGATGTTCCCGTAGTCCGCGGCCCCGAGGGATTTCACGAGGAGCACGCGGCTACCGAACGTGGCGCCGATGAGCACGATCTGGCCGATGAGGTAGAGGATCGAGCCGTGCCCCAGGCTCTCCAGGGAATGGGTTTGGGTACCGCCGGAGGTCTTCATGGGCCGGAGGGCTCCCGGCCCAGCTCGGGGTGGGAACCGGGTCGGATGGCCCGATCGCGGCGCTGTGATCTCCCGATGGGTGGTTGCCGCAAGAGTGCTCCTTTGCTACCGTCCAGATGGCCGGCGGCCCGGGCATCGACCGGTTCGGTATTAACCTTGGCGAGGGATGCGGCCCCCTCCAAGGACGTGAGTTTACTCCAAGGCTTTCCCAGGGGTTCGCCAGAGGCCTTTATTAGCCGGCGGGCGTGGTCCGGCCGGGTGAAGGGAGCATAGGCTAACTTGGCAGACCAGCGGGCTCCAGTCAGCCGGTCGGGAACCCCGACGGGCTGGAACATAGGGTAAGCTGAAACCACGCATCGTGGTTGATGAAGAGAGACTGGAGCGTGCCACGGAGATACCCGCATATCAGGGTTCAAATCCCTGTGCTCCCACCCCTTCGGCGGGTTCGAATCTGATCCTCCGACTACCAGACCCGGGCCTGCACAATCTCACGGAGTGACTTGACAGCGAGAGGTGGGACACGGATGTAATTCACACCTACGTCAAGCCCGGCATTTCCATTCTCGGGCAGCCTCAGGAAAATCGGTAGGGGAGTCCCATCGCATCGTTCAGATGCACCCATGGGCTCAGGAGTGCGCCCACGATGCCCCTTAACGTCCGAACGTTGGGACGCAACTGGTCCAGCCGGACGACGACCGGCCATGACCCCCCGTAGGGACTACCGCATGATCCGATCCCAGGAGGTTTCCTTGACCGGCCACCCGGGGGAGGCGCGGAGCGGTAACCCCGTAGGGGGGATTCCGCCGCGGCAGATCAAAACGGAGACATCCACGCAGATGACCGTGGGGTTTCGACCGTACAGGTGAGCCTTCAGTTCGCGCACATACTCCCGGGTGAGAGCGGATGTTGCGACTCCACGGGGGCCATGGATGAAGAGGGGACATGGGTGAGCGACAACTCTGCGGAGTTCGTCGAGGACCTCGTTTCGCCCCGTGGGGAGAAAGGATCGGCAGGTTCTCCCCTCCTGGGCTCCTATGTCCACCCGCTCGGCAGTAGGCTCTGGGCTCTTGTCTCTGTCTCCAAGGTGGTTCACCTCTGAGATTGAGGGGGAACCACCTGCTGAGCCGCTAAGGGTTAAGAGCCGAGGTCAGATACCGCCCTTCGGAGGAATGAGATGTCAAAGGATAGTGCTCTACCACTCTCGCCGAAGTCACCTCGGCAGTCATTCCCAGCGCGTCAGAAGGTGCCGGGGAGGTTCGAAGTAAGATTTGACCTGTTCCCTGAGGGGCACTTTGGTGTACCATCTCAAGATGGTACTCAGTTGATTGTCCCTGAGGGTTGTTCTACCGTTCCTGAGGAGCTGGAGAAACAGCTGCACCTACAAACCAGTGTAGGAGGATTTGATGCCAGCCTGAAGTCCAATCACCTTTCCGTGTATGTTGAGTCGGCGGACGTTGAAGACGCCTATCTGAAGGCAGAGAAGGCGACGAGCCGCTTCCTTAGGTTCCTGTCAATGAACTATGGACCCCGGTTCGAGTACCGTTTTCGAGGAGCTCACTCCCCGGATGGACATGGAATGACCGGAATCGAACCACAGGGGATACGTCAAGTGTTCTTTCACCCAAACGAAATCGCTAAGGCAATAGACCACGCGTCAACCCTTTCCTGTTCCAGTGACGCAGACCTAGACCGCGCCCTAGGCTACTTTGACCATGCCATGCTACTCCTCGATGTTGGCAATCGCCTGAACAGCGGATTCCCTAAGAGTTTCTGGGAGGTGGAACATGACTATCAGGAGTGGTTGAAGGACATCATATTGTATCTATGGAAAGCTGAATGCCAGATCCTCGGGGAAGGGAAGCACCGAGTGAAGCAGATGACATCGTTGGGCCTGGATGCGGATCTGCGGACATGCCTCGACGATTTGGCAGAGATTAGGAACAAGAGTGGGGTTGCCCATACTCATCAAGAGAAGAGCGATGGGGTTGACCTGCGACCCGTGATGGACAGGGGAAGAACGGCAGTCAAGAAATTGCTGATGATCTACTCGACGAGACTCGCGGGGGGAGAGAATCCAGGCCATACCACAGTGAACTCATCGGACCTGCCAGCGCAGTCAGGGTGATTCTGAAGTACGACTGGAAGGAGAAGCTCGTAGCAGACATAGAGGGGGCCGAGTGCGTGATGGCCTTGGTCACGAACCGATAGGAGACTGTTTCAATCAAAGATTTCTAGGACAACCCCTAGTTCAGCCCAAAGGCATCGACTTCCTTTGGAAACGGAAGCGTTGGAATGGCGGACTGGAAACCGTAGCGGTCGAGGTGAAATGGGACTCCTATACCACCCGGAACACCTCCATGGAGACTGTCAGAATTGTCGAGAAGGGAACCCCGGGAGGCTTCCTCACTTCGGTGGCAGACAGGTGGACTTATTGTTTCAAGGGATACTCATGAGCATTCATGGCTCCGTTGCGCCGCGCAAGGGAGTGGTTCTTGGCCCATCGACAGGAGTATCGGTCCAGAGTGTCGTCTCCCAGAGACGCGGGGAGGGCTGATTGGCACACCGAATTCGCCCTGGTGCCCATCGATGATCTCCTTCGGAACGTGCCCGGAGTCATCGACTTCAAATCCGTTCTTAAGGGAATAGGTTAAGCTTTCGATAACGGCGATTTCTGAAAGACTAAGGAAGAGGTAGGCACCCATGGTGGAGGTAAGGCCACACTTAAGAATTTAACGGCATACCTTATATCTTCAATCAATTATAGGTGAAAGATGCCAATCCAGCGTGCTGGTGAGACCCCACCCCTTGTCGAGCTCCCGCTTCGCTATGTGATCAGCGACTCCAACCTTCCCACCCCAAGTCCGGCAATAACGTCACTTGGGCCCACACCAATGCAAGTCCCCACATTTCAGCGCGGAATTGAATGGGGGCGTGACGAAGTCTCCAAACTGTTGAACTCAACGTCCAGTCTCTACGGCACAGTGATATTAGGTTCGTTTCCCGGGCAGCCGCAAGTCTTGATTGATGGGCTTCAGAGATTTGCCGTTACTACTGCCCTGCTAGATTGTCTGTACGACCATGTTCTGCAACCCAATCCAACAAACCTAGCAGCTGTGCCGTTCTTCACTCGACTAAAAGCCCGTACCGCTTACTATCATCCATTGATTGCATTCAATAGGGAAGCACTCTCCAAACACAAGAGGCTCGCTATTAAAAACAGCTTTCTTCGATTGCTACACGAGATCGAAGAATACGTTAGTGAAGAGCTCGAATCGGCAAGGGTTAAACAATTTGGGGAACTTGTGGAACGAATGTTTCTAGATCGGCAAGTTGCGATAGACCCGTACTTCAACTTCCAGAATCCTTCACAAATGGCTGCAACCTTCGTTAACTTGAACACTGCAGGAATCGATCTCTCAACAACCGACTTGCTCCGGTCGCGAATCGTTGACCAAGCAACGTCCGTCGGTTGGAGTGACTTGGACATCGCGAAAATGGAGAACAGATTCTCGGATACCTTTGATGCGCCGAATGCCCGGCCTCAATTGCGAGCGCTTGGGAAGGCTGCAGACGAGATCGTTCGGGACCTGCACACAGTTAGTTTCCTATTTCCCAATTGGACCGCACTGTCTCCTAATGATGTTGAAGAATTCCTGTCCTTCGTAGAGGCGGCGTCAACAATAGGGCCGATGAACTCTTCTTCTGGTTACTTCCGAGAGCTGTTTCAATCGAGTCCCGCGGTGTTTGCCTTGACGACACTTTACTATTACCGAGACGCGATCTCCACGAAGTCATTTCCCAGTTTCGGCGGGGGTAGCAGGAATGTAGACGATAGTCTACATGTCATACTCAGGGCGGTGTACAGGAGATTAATCGACGGTACTGTTTTCCGAATCGGGGACATGACCAAAGAGATTCTCACCTCAACCCAACTGTACTCTCCATCACAAGTGGCCGAAATATTGAACACCGGGAATGCTGGTGGCCCGCTTGCCACGAATCCCAATCCCCAGTGGCTCAGTCAACGGCTTAGGGAAGTCGGCACCTCTTCTGCCAGAAGAGTATTCAATGCCTGCCTACTCCCCCCCCGCGCCATGATTGGCGGAACATTCAATCCTCTGGACTTTGGTAAGCGTACCATACAATGGTCTCTCGACCATCTTATCCCAGTGTCCCAAGTCACGGCCAATACTGTAGGTGAGTCAGAGACTGAGACAATTGTCAACTTGGCTCCTCTGATGATGCAGTATAACCGGAGTGCCCGGGCAACAACATGCTCTACGAAGCTTGGGAACAATGGCCCCTATCAAGGACTATTGCAGTCCCACCCCTATCTTCAATGGCTCGTTCAGACTCACTATGCCGCACATTCAGCGTTACCTTCAGATCTAGATGACCCTTCAAAACTTGTAAGCCAAGTAACGGGATCGGTGGGCGACGAGCGGATAGAAGCACTCGCTGGGATTCTTCAGGATCGGCTGTAGACCAAGTCTGAGGACAGGGTTTGAACAATATGCAATCGAATACCTGCACCCTTGGTTAAGGAATCCTTCACCGCGGCACCGAGACAGCTATCGCTCTCCAACTTGACTCCGACACTTCTTGGATTCTACCGGCGTGAAATGTCATAGCCTCTGGATAGTGCCGTTAGCCGACCCCATCCTGTTCCGTATTGGGACATCGACTGTGACCGACGACGTGTAACCTTTCACGGTTGAGCCCGACGATGGCTCAGTCTAGTTGACCCGTTGATTCCGACATATTCGGGGTTCATTTGGGGCCGGGAGGACCTAGGCCGAACTAAAACGGGGTCTCCCCCTTCAGCACTCTCGCCCCAAGCTCCCTGTAGGCGATCCCCTGTAGCTGTCCCGTCTGGATCATGCTGGCTAGCAGGGCGGTGCGGTCCGCTCCCTTCTTCGTTCGGGATCCCCACCTGAGTTCGACGTGAGAACCAGGTCTTCGCCGTGAATTGTGTAGGCCTAAAATGACTATTGGCTAAGCGGCCCCGTAATAGACCCAACGTCAGCTGCCACTTGTTGTTACACTTTCACCACTGTATGCTAGCGATACGTAGTTATATACAAGGTTATATTGTAGTCACTTAGTGTCATGGATATTTGACTTCCGGAAGGTCGGGGATTACCGCTACCTTTACCTCGTGCAGAAGGGCCGGACTTCCAAGGGCCCTCGCAACGTCTAGCAGATCTACATCGGTAATGCCGATCGTCTCTACGAGCGCCTTTCCCAACCTCCTCGCCATCTCCGCACCTTCCCTTTTGGAAAGTCGGCGGCCTTGCTACACGCAATCCATCGCACCGGTTTCTGGGATGTCCTCCTGTCGAATCGCCTCGTAGGCAGGAGCAAAGAGGTGAGCCGACCGCGCCAGCATCTAGTCGATCTCTCCCACACTCACCCTCAGTTCGTAGTCCGAGCGAAGGATATCCCTCAGCATCGAGGTGGTCAAGCCTTTGAGGGACCAGTAGCCGACCAAGAAGTGGGTCCCCCACGAGAAGTTCGACTTCGGGGGAGCCACGTCGTGGGGGATGTGGGCTCTCCGGATCTTCTTGCATCCCCGGCATCGGTAGCGACCGATGCGCCGCCGGGTGATACGCACGTGTCCGGGGACGATGGACTCCATAGTGTGTTGGTCCCATTCGAAGGGCCCTTCCAAGAGCCCTCCGCAGTCAGGGCAGGCGTCCAATTCTGCCTCCCGTGTCTCGTCGATTTTCTCGGGAGGTCGTCGATGGTGCGCTTCGTGCCCCTTCTTCGATCCACGCTTGTGCGAGCTCTCCCCACCCTCTTTCTTCACGTTGGGTTTGACCCAAGAAGGGAGAGGGCTTCGCCTCCCTTCCTGGAGTTCGAGGAACTGACGAAGTCGCGCAATCTCCCTGCCTTGCTCCTCGA
>JAKBKR010000136.1 GCA_021832495.1 bacterium
GACACCCCCAGCGGCGAAGACTGCCAAGGGAACGAGCGGAAGTCCTTCCCAGGGAAAGCGTGGCGTCACATAGATGGTGTAGCCGACCCAAGCCGCCACGGCGAGGAACACGATACCGAGCACTCCGGCCGAAACCGTCATCCGCTTCAGTTCCGCATCCGCCACTTCCGCCTCGACTGGCCACGTTTCCTCCTTTCCTTCCTTCATGGTTCCCCTTCCACCTATATGGACCTCACAAGGGGCACGTATCGTCGTGCCCATTCATTCCAAAGACCGTTGTGATGTACGTGTTCGTTCCATCCAGGATGATCCCTTCCTCCCAAGCTTGGAAGTTCACCCCGTATGGGAACGATAGACAGTTGAACTCGGTGGCGTCAAGCCATGTCGAGTTGAGCGAACTTCCCTGGATGCCCTTCGCTAGGGATGCATTCAGGAGGTGGACGGGTTCGGAAAGCCCGATGTACGCGCTGAGCGCGGAACCACCGCTCGCATTCGCGGATACGACAACGAAATCCTGGGTAATCTCTACCGAGTACGGATGACCGGCGACACTCTTCGGCAACTGCACTCCGACGAAACTACTGTTGAAAAAGAATGGTTCGGTGGCCGATGCCTCGATGGCCTCGACGCGGTCGATGTGGGTCGCGATGAAGCTCGCCACATTGCTCAGACCCGCACCGAGGGTGTAGTTGTTCTCGGCCGAACTGAAGATCACATCGGCGGTAACCACCAGACCTAGGACGAGGATCGTCACGATGCCGAGGGAAACCGCCCAGTCGTAGATCATGGGAGAATGGCCACCTCAATGAACGTTTCGGGGTAGGTCGAAGGGGCGCCACACAGGGGAGAACCGGCCTCGACCTTGGTGAACGCTATAGTGTACGCGCCGGATGCAAGCGCGAGGGCCCGGGAGGTGGGTTGGCCGGCCTTGCATGTGAAATTGGTCGCGAAGACCAAGGTGGCCCCGTTCGAGAATTGGTCGAGATAACGTTGACCATTCATCGCGTAGGTGACGTAGGTCGCATTGGGGTTCTCCGTGCTCCCGACCCAGAGCGGGGCCCCAATGGCAATCGTTCCCTGCGATGTCACCGTGACGGACAGGGTGAGCGTGGTGTTGGCGCCTCCGTCATACGCTTCGACCACCGAATTCGCGATCGACGATGCTTGCTGCTGCAAGGCCATGAACTGCTCGTCGGCAACGTACGAGGCGAGGGCGGCCACCATGATCGGGATGACAATGAGGAGTATGATGACGATGATAATGAGCTCCATCGGGACATCGGTGACCGCGCGGCGGGTCCGGAGGCGCCTCATGCCACGATCACCACCGAGGTGGAATAGGTCTGGGAAGCGGTCGCGCCGAGAGAGGCAGGAGGCTGATACGTCGCTTGGACCGGCATCACGCATCCACTACTGTGCTGAGGGATCGTGGGTGGGGGAAGGACGAACATGGCGGTGCCGTTGGAGGCCGTATGGTTGAGCTCGTCAAACCCACAACCCTCCACCGCGACCAAAACACCCGGCAACGCGCCTCCCGACGACGCCCACGCTGTCACAAGGAAAAGGAGGGGCTGTTTCCATGCACCGTAGACATTGCCCCCGGCTAGGGCCCCTGAGGGTGTGGATAGGGATACCGAGGACAGCGTGTGCGCCCTCGAATACACGAAGAGCCCGAGCAGAATCGTGGTCCCGATCGCGATGATGATGATTGAGATGATGAGGGAGAGTGGAAGACCCTCCAACACGCCTCTCCGGGAGGCGAGGCGTCTACGCATCGGGAGTTGATGAGGAAGCTGCCCATCGCGCATGGCCTTCACCCGATGACGCTCACCACGTAGACCCCGATCGCCGAGGCGAAGAGGAACACGGTGACGGCGATCCAGAGGTACTTGCCCACCATCATCCGGAGCGAGATGGGGTCGCCTCCCGACTCAACCCCGATGGTAAAGTAGCTGATCACGGCGACCATCTCGATCAGGAAAGCGCCGAGGACGGCAAAGAAGATGGGAATGGGAACCGAAAGGGAGCCGCCCGCGATCGTGTTCGAAAGCAGCAGGTAGAGCGCCCCGGTCATGCCGAGGATCATGGGTGAAAGGGCGAAAGCGGTGGCGCGCATCATAGCGGTAGTGGGTTTAAGGGCGTTCGTGAGCGTACGGTCGACCTGGCGTATCTGGTTAAGGTAGTCCGACATCGGCACGACGGTCCTCCCCACCGCCTCGGGACCCTTCGATGTGGCCTCGAGAAGGGCCTTGAGGGAGACCCGGACGAGGCGCGAAGGATAGAGTTCGATGAGGCCCGGCCCCTTGGGCCCACCGAAGATGGCTTGTTCCGCCGGCAGGCCAGTGACCCGCATGGCGTGGATGATCCGTTTGAAGAAGACCGCCACCTCCGTTCCGGTCATCGAGTCCGCCGTCCGCTCGAGGGCGCGCTCGAGGGACATCCCTTCCGTGATCCGGTTGCCTACTTGGAAGAGGGCATCCGGAAGCTCGTTCTCGAGACGCTGGAGCGAACGCATGGCTGCATAGGAGTCCCGGGACCCCAGAAAATAGTACAGGGATAGACCACAACCGATACCTGCTACGATCGGGAGGATGGCCAGGGGGACGAAGACAGATCCCAACCAACCCGCATAGAATAGGTAGGAAGTGGCGCCGACACCGGCGCCAAGACCAATCGAGATACCGAAGACCGACGACCGCGCCACAGACTCCTGGACCTCGCCCGGATGCGGGGGTTTGATTGTGCCCGGACGCTTGGAGAGCACCTGGGCGGAGTAGATGTAGGCCATGAGCGGGAAGAGGACGCCGATGAGTAGGACGAATCCCACGTTGACCGCCAGTATCTCGTACCCCGGGAGCTGCTGGTTGGGCAGACCGTTCGCTCCCCCGGTGGCCTGAAGGGCCGTCGCACTACCAAAGCTGCCGATGTTCGCAAGAAAGATGAGCGGCAGCATGGCCCCGATGATCATCGGGAGGAGGATGCCGAAGGCGAAGAGGACCGTGGTCGGGCTCTGCATGGCGGTCGCGAACTCCTCGATGCGCTTGCGCGTGCTAGAAAGGATCGTCTCCAACCCCTTCTCGAGACTCTTCGAAAGCCCCTCATCGGTGCGTTCCATCGGGGCCATCCGGATGGAGTACATCGCCCGCTTGAAGTCCTCGTTCCAGTGTCCCCATTCGTCGGCGAAGGCCATGAAGGCGTCCTCGATGGAGGAACGCACCTTGGTGTGTACGTCCCAGAGCACCTTCTTCAGGCTCCCGGCCAGCGGCTCGTCCACGTTCTCGCTCGCGTAGCGCACCGCGATATCGAGCGAGGGGTTGAGACGCATGGACATGACCATGTAGTACACGGTTTCCGGAGCACGGCCCAAGGCTTGGATGCGCAAGCGATTGGAGAGCCAGAAGGGGTAATTGTAGAGATAGATGTAGAGAAGGAAGGGAACCGAGATCACTCCCACCGCGAGGATGGCGCTGAAGATCCCGATGATGAACCCCGAGAGCACAAGGACGATGGCCAAGAGGGCTAAGAGTACGACGGAGACAAGGACGGTGCCTATGATCGCGGTGGCGTACACCTCGTTCGGTGTGACATCGAGACCCGAGAAGTAGAGTTCCCGCTTCAGGGCCGTCTGGTTCACGACCTTGTCAAGGTAATCGACCCGCTTCTTGAGTGACTGGGCCCGACTCTTGAGGGACCGCAGATCGGCGGTGTGCGATCCTTCGAGGAGCTCGGTCCGAGCGAGAGCGTCCTCGGTGGTGCGGAGTTCGGTACGCGCCCTTTCCAGCTTCTCGGACCGCTCCTTCTGGGCAGTCTCGCTGGACAGCCGTTGGGCATAGCCGCTCCCCAGCCGTCGGCAGAGGCTGACGTACCAGCCGCCGACCTTCTCGGAGGGTTCCGAGGGGACCCCCTCGGTAGACGAAGTCATACGACCCTCCAAGGCAGTCCCCGACACCGGCTCATCGGTTCCCGTGAAGGGCTCTCGCAAACCACGACTTCCACTCTTCCAGGACTTGGTCGTAACGGAGCGTGTGAGCCTTCTGCTCCTCCTTGTGACGTTCCATGATCTCCCAAAAGGCCGTGTTCGAAGCACTGACCCAATTGGCGCTCAGGAGGTCGTTCCGATGGTGCTCCCGGGCGTACCGAACGATCTCCTGGCGATATGCGCCCCGGACCCGGATGTTCTCCAGCGCTTCCTCATAGGTCATGCCCCAAGCGTCTGCGATCGTACGGATCCGTAGCGATCCCTTGGTCATCCTCTTTGTGGTCGCCATGGTATCCGCTTCCTCCTGATACTCCATCAAGTCCTCGAAGACACCCGGATCAGGTGCGAGCTTGTCGAGCTCGGCAATCTGGGTCACGCGGCGGGATTGGGTCCGCACCGAACCTCCAATGTTGACCAGACCGGAGATGACCACGATGTCCGTGGCATTGAACGAGGTGGGAGCAATCCCGAGGTCATGCACGACCCGCTCGTAGACCGAGTGCGCGCTATTGCCGTGGATGGTCCCAAGGACGGCGCTGCCGGCGGTCCCAGCGCGCATGGCCTCATAGAGTGTACGGGCTTCGTGCCCCCGCACCTCACCCAAGATGATCGCACTCTCCCCAAGCCGCAACGACACCTTCAGTGCATCGTCTACGCTGAGCTCGCTCTGCTGACCCGCAACGGAACTACGCACGAAGATGGTCTGGACCTTGTACCCGAGGCGACGCATCTCGATGGAAGGGAGTTCGAGCGTATCCTCCACCGTGAGGATACGCTGGCTCTTGGGGAACTCGAGCATGAGCGCCCCGACGAGCGAAGTCTTCCCGGCGCCGCGGGCTCCGGAGACGAGGATCGCGGAGCGCCCGTCCACCAAGAACGACAGGAGCCCAGCCGCCTCCGGAGTAAGCGCCTTGAGCTGGATGAACTTGAGCAAGGTCCAAGGGTCGGTCGCGTGGCGTCGCAAGGTGATGGCGATCCCATCCGGAGACAAGGGGGGGCCGATCACGGAGGCCCGGGTGTTGTACTCCTTGAGGTCGGTCTCCAGGATCGGCATCGCCTCCGAGTAGGCCCGCCCGCTCTCGATCCGGAGACGGGCCAGGATCGATTCGGTTTCCGCGTCGGTCAGGATGATGTTGGTGAGGGCCTTGTCGCCAATCCTATCGTCTGGGTACCCGGTGATGCGCAGGTGGATCCGGTTCTCCGAAGCGGGAGCGTCGATGTAGACATCCTGGATGTGCGGGTCTTCAAGGAGGAGCTGGATCACCCCGAGACCTGTCACGTGTCGCGATAGGATGTCCGAGAGCTCCTTCGTGCGCGCGATCGTAGCACCGGAGCTCGGACCAAGGGAAATCCCCATCTCCTTCGCGCGCTTGTAGAGCAACTTTCCCACGACGTCCTCCACGTACTGCCGAGTCTGTTCCATCCGGATGAGCTTGACATGCTTCGGGTACCATTGGAGGAGTTCCTTTCGCACCGACTCCAAGAGATGGACGTACTGGGGAGGGAGTCTATAATCCGCCAAGTCGAGATGATAGAGGATGTCGATCTCGTTGGGCACTTGGTAGATCGAAACTCGGCTCCGGCCCACCGAATACTGATCCAAGAGCACCCCGTGGTCGGGGGGAGCGTTTGCGATCCAGCAGCCCGAGAACCCCGGGCGAGTCCGCACATCACGCTCGAAGATCCTCCGGACGCCCTCATTCATCCGTGCGGCGGAGATCTGTTCCAAGTTCCGGAGTGCCACGTTAGCGGGAGGAGGGTTTGAAGGAGGGGGCGAACGGACTGGGGGAGGGCGGGCCCGGGCCGCCGGTGCCGTTGCCGGGGCTGTAGCCGGACGCGGGCGAGCGGACTGGGGCCGAGGGAGCGCCTTCCCGCATGCGCTGCAGAAGGCACTGCCATCCGGGTTCGTGCGGCCACAACTGGCACAGACCGTGCCCTCGGTCCCCGAACCAGCGATCATGACGGTGCACCTACCTCGGTCGAGTTCTCGGCCGGATGGCCGACGGTGGCCTGGACCGAGGCACGCAGGAGAGCGTCCATCTGGAGAAGGCGTTCGGAGATCACCTCGAAGTCCGAAGCCGAGGCGGCGAGGCAGCGGTCGCAACCGGCCTCGCGTGTGCCCTGAGAAAGGGCGTGGGCCTTGCTTC
>JAKBKR010000137.1 GCA_021832495.1 bacterium
CCGATCTCGACAGGGGCGAGGAGGCACTCGAAGAGGGCACGTACGCTTCGGTCTGGTTATAGTAAACCGACCAAGCCGTGAAATTCACGGGACCGGCGCTCCCGTTGTAGTCGAGATAGGTCAGGTTCGAGAAGGAGGCCGTGCCATTGATGGTCAATCCCCAGAGCGTCCCGTTGGGAAGCCCGGTTTCGGTGAAGTTGTACGTGTAGTTGAGTGCGGTACAGACCCCGTAATCGCAGATGTTGAGAAGCTGGAAGTTCGCCGACTCATTGATTGGCCCATGAACGGTAGTGGTCCCGTTCGGGGTGGTGGTCGTGAAGCTCCCGTTCCCAGTGCCCGTCCATGACTGGAACGAGAGGTTGTAGCACATGAAGCAATACGTCATCGACGTGGAGAGTGGAGTGATCGAGTAGGCGAGGGTGGAGTTCGCCGGATACCATGAGGATCCCGGATTGGGGGTGACCGCCTGATTGGCGCAGTATGCATTGTAGGTGTAGGGACCGCAGGCAAAGCCATTGCTGAAGGTCGGGGGCGGGGGAACCGTCGAAATCGTCACCAAGAACGACTCATTGAAATCCACCGTCACGTTCTGGAGGGACGAGTTGACGGTGACAGGGGAGGACGGGTAGCCGGTCGGGACGTAGGCCGTCCCGTAGGTTTTGTTGACCCATGGTGTGGTGTACGGATAGGAGTAGTTCGCCGGGACCCCAGTGATAACGAGACTGACGCCAGCCGCTCCCCGCCGTTCATTCCCCAAGACATTGACCGACCAGTTCAGGGTCGAAGGCAGCTTGAACTCCTGGAAGTGGAGGGTTGAACCCACCCCGTTGAACAACTGGGAGATCTCGATGTGGGTGTTCCCATAGTTGTAGGGGTAGAAGCATCCCCCCGTGAGGTTCCAGACCGGGCAGGAAACCTGGCTCCAAGCCAGGATGGGGGTTGAGTTGACCATGACCATACTGGACTGGAACCCGTCCCAGGAGTCACCGGAAAGGCGAGCGAACTCTGGTGACACGTCGTAAGGCCCGGTAAAGCTCGTGGCATTGTCGGTGGAGTACGAGAAGAGCTGCACGGTTTCGCCGCAGTAGCCCGAGTAGCCGAAGAGGGTGAAGCACTGGGTGTAGTTCACATAGGACGCCTGGACATAGACCTCGCCACTCGGGGAGACGGCGATCGACGGGTTATAGATCCCCGACTCCGCCCCAAAGTCAGAGCCAGAGACAGACGGGTAGACGAGGCGGGCGGTACCCCAACTGGAGCCGTTGTTCGTGGAACCGTCGATCCACAGACTGTTCGGGGTTGCATCGCTGTAGCAATACGGAGGGCTCGAATAGTAGTAGCAGTAGGTCCCCATGAGGCCGCCGCTATAGACGGTGTACAGTTCGTTATTCGATGTTGAATAGGCCAACCTGGGCGCTGTCATCACCAGCGGGTACCAGTAACCGACGCTGTTTCCGGCAGGAACGACCTGGATCTTGGAGTAGTTGAACGAACTTCCGTTGTTGGTCGAACGGGCAAGCATGACGGTCACTGTGAACGCCCCGCCACAATTGGAGCCCTGACAGTAATTGGTCCGATAGGAGTAATTGGTGACATAGGCCAGGAAAAGCTCCCCTGAGGGACTCACCAGCATGTTCGCGGCAGTGGCGCCCCATGTGCGGGTGCCAAAGTAGCTTCCCGCCTGAACGGGAAGGTTGATCATCGAACCCCAGCTGCGCCCCCCGTTGGTCGAGACGACCATGTGTAACTCGGCTGATATGGAGTAGTAGGAGGGCTGGGTCAGGTTCTCCCAGGCGAGGTAGAGGCTGTTACCGAAAACCGCCAGGTTCGGAGCTTGCGGGTCCTGCATGCCCGAATAGTTCCGACCCAGGTTCGAGGCCGACTGGTTGATGATCTGGGGCGTCGTCCAATTGACTCCGTTGTTGTAACTCTCCGTAAAGACCAGCCGGTCGAAGGTCAAGCACTGAAGACTGTACATCTCGGGGAAGACATCGTAACAACCGGGGACCGAGTAGTTACCAATCGACCAGTTGTACTCGATGTAGGCGAGCGCCAAAGTACCGTTCGGCAATGCGACCATCGTCGGAGACCAGGCGCTCGGGTAGTTGTTGGCATGCGTCGAGTTCGAGCAAGTGGAATCCACCAGGTAGGTCGGTGTCGACCAGTTCGAGGGTTGGCCCTTTGCGATTGAAATCCCGATCTCGCTGGTGGTGAAAGGACGGACCGAAGCGCAGCCGCTCTGGTTGGTCATGGCGGTGTAGGCTGTGACGAAGTAACCGGTCGAAGTGTGGACCATGACCGGAGAGTTGGTGTTGTTAACGCAAATGCCCGAGTAGTACAGATAGATGTTTGAACACGTTTGGTTGCCCGGCGAGGGATTCTGGAGCTGTTGGTTGGTGAGGAAGACACCGCGACCGCTGGAACTGGTGGAGGCCGCGCTCGTCGTGGGCCCACCCGGGCTGGGGTTGAGGATCTGACTCACAGCGGGAGCGGTCTTTGCTGCCGTCGGGGGGGAGGACGGGGCGGGGCCATTCGGAGCCGGCGCACTGGCGGAGATCGACGCCGTTGGGGACGAAGGCGACGTCGGGGCCGAAAGCTGGACCGTGCTCAACGCCATCGAGGCGACGATCATGACCAGAAGTGAGATGACGACCCACGTCGGCAGTCCCTTCCCCGTAGTGCGGACGCTCGGACTCAGGTGCTGCATGCTCATGACTTACCTCCGGTGGGAGGGTTCGGAGGAGGGCTCCCGGACCCGCTGTTGGCGGGGCTCGCAGGCTTCGCGGGAGGAGGAGTGCGACGCCGGCGGAAGATCAAAAGCCCGACCGCCAAGCCCACCACCAAGCCGGCCACCGAGAGTCCAGCGATCCCCGCAGGAGAACCCACCACCGAGACAAACCCGCTCGAGGTCGCGGGCGGAGGGACCGGAGCGAAGGTAGCGACTTCGGTGATCGGTGAGGTGACCGTCACCGTCCAGTTGGTCGACACGCCAGTGTACGAGGAACTCCCTGTCCCGACCCAGCCGACGAACAGATACCCCTTTGCTGGAGTAGCATTCAGCAGGAGAGAGGTACCGGCCGTCACGAAGGCATTGGAAGTTACTGGGGAGGTGATCGATCCCCCCGGCGTGCCCTGGACCAACACCTGATACCGCGTAGTAAAGGTGATTGAAATTGTGCTGTTGGAAGAGACCGACACCGACTTCTGGGTAAACTGGGGGATGTACTGGGTGGACCCCGCCGGGGAGAGGGCCGTAGATACCGTCAAGGAGTAGGTTCCCGAGAGCAGATCGGTCACGTTGATCCACGGCGTCGTTGAGGTGTACCGGAGACCCTCCCACGTAATCGCCCAGCTGGTCCCCGGGAGCAGCGGAGTGGCGTCATGGAGTTGAATCACATACCTGGGAGGCGGTGGGATGACGATCAGCGAGAAGGTGGCGACTTCAGACACCGGTGACCCTGGGAAGACACTGGCCAAGGAATTCGGGCCGGTAAAGCTCCCGACGCCTGTTCCGAGCCAGCCGCTGAAGGCGTAGCCGGACGACGGGATGCCTTGAAGACTGACGCTGGCGAGTCCGTTGACCCAAGTGGGTTGACTGGTCGTCACTCCATTGATGGTCATAGCGGCAGTTCCCCCATTCCCGGCAACGACGGTCACCAAGTACTGGATCGTGAACTTGATCGTAATGACTGTGAACCCGGATGTGCACGTCGTGGACGGAACCGTGCCGGGAACCCATCGCGTTCCGGAGCTTGCGCTCGAGTTAAGGTAGGCATCCGGAACGCTCAGCGCGTACTGGCCGGAGGCGCCCGCCGAACAGGAATAGAGGTTCGGGACCACCATCGTCGAGGAGTCGGAAGAGTACCCCCTCGACCCGACCTGAACCGACCAGTAGGTCCCGTTGGGAATCCCTGTCTCGGTGAAGGTCAGGTTGAAGCGGTTCGCCGGGAGCGCATTGAAGCTCGCGGTCTCGGTAATCGGACCACCGACCGTGACGTTCATCGTCGCGTTGGTCCCGGTATACGATCCGATCCCCGTTCCCTGCCAGCCTGTGAACTCGTAGTTGGTGTGGGTGGTGGCGGTATAGTGGAGGGTCGTCCCGGGGACCACCCAAGCGTTGGTTGGACCGCTGATGGTACCTCCGAAGGCGCCCATTGCGATGACGTGGTAGGAGAGCGCGAAGGAGACGTTGTAGGTCTGGCCCGTCGACACCGATAGCGTGGGCCCGAAGTTCAGGGGTGCGTACGCGACGGTGTCGTTAGCGGAGGCATCGACCGGATAGCCGGCGACCTGGTAGACGCCCGGATGGGCGGTCAGGTTGATCCAAGGAGTGGTTGAGCTCACAGTGCTGCCATTGAAGCCGATCTGCCACAGGTCGCCCGTGCGCAGTTGCTGGGCATGGAAGCTGACCGTTCCTTCGGGGGCTCCCACATCGACGTAGGCATAGGAGAAGTTGAGGTCGACGATCGGCGAGGCCGGTACGGTGAGAAGGCCGCCGGTGGAGGCTTGACCAAAGTACTCCCAGCCGGTGGTGGTGGAGTTGGCCTGAATGTTGGAGATGGTGTAGCTACCGGTGTAGACATTGCTCACCGTCACGTTGTTCGGGGCAATACCGGAGTAGGAGCGGCCGTCGAAGGAGAACGAATACCCGAGTCCGTTCGCGAGGCCGGTCGGGACGAAGGTCACGTTGTAGATGCCGAAGGCCCCGAACCAGATGGTCTCATTGATCGGACCGTCAGTGTGGACGGTCGCGCTGGATCCCGTCCGATTGACCGACCCGACGCCAGTGCCCGTAAACAGGGTGACGGGATCGAAGGTGTAGAGTTGAGGGTAGGCGATCGAGAGCGAGGTGTTGTTCGCAAAGTACCACGGGAAGGCGGGGGAAATGTAATTGGAGACATAGGTACCGGACTGATAGTGGTAGTACTGATAATACGTCCCACCGATGTAAAAGGAAAGATCAGCGTAGTAGATGTCCGACGGGTTGTACGTGAACTTGATCCCGAAGTACGACTTAAAGGTCACATTGACCGTCGTGTTGACATCGTAGGCATAGACACCCGCGCTCGGTGAAACCGGTACCCGCTCCGACCAGAACCCGGTGGTAATCGAGGGCGAACTGAAAAGAACCCCAGAGTTGTTCGGGAAATCTAGGATGCTGATCGAGGTCAGGTTGGTCCCGAACACATTGCCGGACAGATCGACCGACCAGGTCTGATTCGTCGGCAACCCGGTCTCCTGGTAGGTGACCGTGTGGACGACCCCATCCCACTGGTGGTCCACGGTCAGATTGTCACTTCCGCTGTAGTTGTAGAAGAAGTTGTAGTAGGTGACCCCGCCCAGAATCTTATAGATGTAGTAGTAGCTGAACTGGTAGGCCTGGGGCAGCCCGAACGACGAAACCTCCAGGTGGCTGGAATCGACGATGGCAGCCGAGTTATAGCCACCCCACGATCCGATCATCCCGTAGAAATAGGCGCCAGGGGAGTAGGTAACCAGGACTGGGGAGTTCCAAACCAGTGCGTTGGCGCTGGTCGCGGTCCAGTACGAGTAGGCATCGGTCACCGGCGAGCAGCTGAGACCATAGCAGTACGTGTTGTTCTGCTCCCCGTAGGTGAGGTAAAACTTTCCGTTCCCGTAGGTCAGCGCGGGGCTCACGTAGTAGTCATTCATACCCCCCAGCGGAGTCGGAGCCACGACCGCAGTCGTGTTCCAGGCTCCGCCCGCGTCGGTCGATACCCCCGAGAAGATACCCGCATCACCGTAGTAGTAGATGCTGGTGGTAGCGTTGGCCCCGGTCATGTTGGAGGTGGAACCCTCACGAGGTCGGGTCGGGACGAAGATCGTCCCGTTCGAGTCGTAGATATACGCCCCGCTCCAAGCCACATACATGGCCGAGGGGTTGGTCGTGCCCCACTGGAAGGAAACGTACGGACCCCACTGGAAGGGACTCGCGTAACAGTCAAAATTGATCATGACGCCGGTCGTGTACTGGCCGCAAAGGACCTCGCCGGCCTCGGTCGATCCCGCGATGACCGAGAGGGGAGTCCAACTGGAGCCGTTGGTGGCGGAGGTCGTACTGACCAACTGGTAGCCGTAGGCATTGCAGTAGGTCGAA
>JAKBKR010000138.1 GCA_021832495.1 bacterium
CAAGAGACTCGACACCTGGGAGCCTCCTTCGCCGCAGCCGCACTCCTGGCCCTTCTCAGTACAGCCCTCTTCATCATCTACTCCCTTTCTCAAGAAAGAAAGGCGATCCGGTTGGAGATGGACCGATGACCGACGTACTCGAACTCAAAGAACTTACGTTCCGTATCCCGGGATTCACCCTTGGCCCTATCTCATTCACCTTGGAACAAGGGAAGATCCTTTCAATCGTAGGCCCTAACGGCTCAGGAAAGACCACCCTGTTGAGGATCGTGGCGGGATTGGAACCAGCCACTTCCGGGGACGTCCGGCTCCGAGGTTCGTCCGCAGGGAACGTTCCTGTGGAACGGAGAGGTTTGGGGTTTGTGTTCCAAGACCTCGCGCTCTTCCCCCACATGACCGTCGAAGAGAACATCGATTACGGGTTGTGGGTCCAGAAGTGGTCGGATCGCGAACGAGCGGAACGAGTGGCCTCCCTGGCCAGGGACTTTGGCCTAGTACACATCCTCCGGAAGAGACCGGGCGAGCTTTCCGGGGGAGAACGTCAACGGGTTGCCGTTGCGCGGGCGCTAGCGCCCCGACCTAGCCTTCTTCTCTTGGATGAACCGCTCAGCTCTGTCGACCCAGAGAATCGCCGGAACTTCCTTGCGGACCTCAAACTTCGCTTGACGGAGGACCATGTGACGGCGCTTCATGTGACCCACGATATCGATGAAGGGAGCTTTCTCTCGAATGAAATGGCGGTTCTATGGGCGGGGCAGATGGCCCAGTTCGGTCCGACCCCAGATGTTCTTCGGCATCCACGGAGCGAAAGGGTGGCCCGATTCCTGGGCTTCAATGTCTGGAGGGACGGAGAGAGTACGCTGGCCGCTCTTCCGTCTTCCTTCACATTGGACCTCTCCAGCCCCGGGCCAACCTATCAAGGGACTGTGCGCATGTTCGGGCGCTCTCTCCAAGGGAATCTCATCGACGTCCAGTTGGGTGGGTCGGGACCGCTGATCCGGATCGAGCTTGACCGGAGGGACCCCATCTTCGAGACCCTGAAAATGGGGAAGGCCATTACCGTGAGATGCAAAGAGAGCATCCCGGTCGCGCCCGATATGGAAGGCAGTTCACCGACACCAGGGGCATGAACTGCGGGAGATCACCGCCGTTGCGTACGATGTGAAGTGCGGCGAATGGATTTCGCCTTGCTTCGCTTCTTTAGGGGCGGAGTCCGCGAGGATGGTTGCACTGCCCTTCGAGCATCCTCGATCCTCTGGAGCAAGACATCTCGTAGATCCGCCGGTACTCGAGGCAAACCGGGTTCCGTTGCCGGGCGCAATTCCTCGACCCGGCCGTCCCGGGTCCCAACGTATACCCGGTCGGTCATTCGGACGAAGAGGCCCGACTCCACGACCCCTCGGATACTGCGGATCCCGGCTTCTAGTTCCGCGGGATCGATGGTCCTGTCAGGTATTCGGCAATCCAGGATCTCGCAATGATTGTCGGTCAAGTAGGGTACGATGGCCCCTCCCGGGGAGAGCCGAACTGTCGGTTCAAGCTTGAGTTCTCGCAAACGACGGCCGACATAGGGGGCCGCGAAAGGAATCACCTCCACGGGCAACAAGCTGCGCTCCCCGATCCGGTGCACGATCTTGGTGAAATCGACCATGATGATCAGCCGCTCTGCCATCGTTGCCAGCAACTTTTCTCGGGTAAGGGCTCCGCCACCACCCTTGATGAGGGTAAGGTCCGGGGCAACCTCATCGGCACCATCCAACATGAGGGAAAAGTCAGAGACCTGATCCAGGTTCCGCAAGGGGAGCCCGGCCTCCTCGACCAGCTGCTCGCTGTGTTTCGATGCCGCTACGATGGAGGGTTTGCGTGCAGAACCCTCGAACTTGCGACCCAGGGCCCGGATGGCCTTGTCCACCGTGGAACCACTTCCGATAGCAATAGTGGCTCCCTCATTCACCAACTCTACGGCCGCCAGGGCAGATAGTTCCTTTGCAATCTCGCTTGCCGAGTGTGCCATTCGATCTTGATTCACTACCACGAGATATTTAAGCCCGCGATTTCGCTATTCCCACTGGTCGCGATAAGGTCCCGGTCTGCACCCTGGGGCGATGGTGGGGATGCAACTAAGACTTTCCCGACTCTTCGAGCGTGAAGACGCAGCTCGTGGCACCACGAGCCATCGTCTCCCGACAAGACACCTTGTACGGGTACACCAGGCGTTCCATGAACGTCTTGTGGTAGGCTTCGCAGAACAAGTTGGGGTGCTTCATCGCATTCGATCGGAAGATGCAGTTGTGGTTGACTATCGCAACCCCCTTGGAGGTACGGATGAGCTCGGCCCGCTCCCCCATCTGGTTCATCAGATTCACGAGCGCAGCAGGACGGTCCACAGTATCCGTGTTCTCAGATGGGCGCTTCATATCCATGGCAGCGGCATCGCCCAGTTTCTGGCCCATGCGGACGAAGAGTTCCCGGAGGTACTTCTCCCCTTCCTTTTCCGAGACCGTCGTGATGAGTGCATCGGCGAGAAGATCATACCGCTTGGTGAACAACTCATGTCCGGCGCTCGTGAGCATGAACTTCTTCTTCGGGCGTCCGACCCCCTCCCGTAGGAACTTAGAGGAGAGCAGGCCCATCTCTACCATCTTCTCGAGGTGCATGCGGATGGCACTCTCCCGTATCTTCAGCCGGCTGGAGAGTTCCCTCGCGGTTCGGGCACCTTGAAGGAGCTGATTCAAGATGTTTACCTTGGTGCCTTCCCCGAGAATGGCTTCCATCGAATCCATGTCCGCCTCTTCAACCTCAAAAATACATACCTTCTCTACAATATAATAGTGACTCCGAACAGCTCATCGCGTCGTGGGTGTCGAATTCGGACGAAGGACCCGAAGCGCCCTCGGAAGCAGACTGTACCGAACGGGGAGATGGCCCACAATCTCACCATCCGCTTCCACGATATTCCCCCGGGCACCGCGGATGTCCAGACTCTGGGTTCGTTCCCTGTGGACGCCCGGTAACCGGATGTAGCTGCCGTCCTTGAACCGGGACAGGTTCTTCAAGATCTTGAAGCGGGGAAATGCCCCGCGTATGGCTTCCCGTGAGACCACGATAAGCTCGAAGAGACCGTCGTCCAGTTGGGCGCCCGGGGCGGTGTGCATCCCCCCCCCAGAGTGTGTCCCGTTGGCCAACAGGATGTTCACGAACTCAACTGGCTCCTTCCGGGACGGGAGGTCGAGCGTAGCGGAGATGCAGCGGACATGCATCGCCTCGGCCAACGAGGCCACAGTGTACGCTCTCCTTCCAGATCGGCGTTGGGACCGGTTCACCCGCTCCACCACGCGCGCACCGAGGCCAACGTAAGACTGATTTATCCAGTACCGCCGCGGAGCCTCCTCAAAGTCCAGCACTCCGATATCGATGGGCATGGGATCGTAGTGCGGCAACATCCCCAATACAACATCCGTCGGGGCCGGATAGCCAAGGCCCCTCGCAAAGTCCCCTCCGGTGCCCCGTGGGACCGGGGCCAAGATCGGAAGCTCTGTTGCGGCCCTTCCACTGTTCATAAGACCATTCACAACACCATTGAGCGTTCCATCACCACCCACGGAAAGCAGGAGCTCGGTCCCGTCCGTCGAACACTCCCTCCCGAGTCGAACTTCATCCCCGGCACATTGAGTTTCCAATAAGCGAGCCTCCGGAAAGTGCTCTCGAAGCGTCTCCTCGAGGGTAGACTGGCCCTCCGGTGAGAGTCCCCTACCCGCCTTGGGATTGATGATGATCGATGTCTTCACGAGCCTTTCCTCACATCACCTCGCAAATCGTAAATGGCACGGTGCAATTCCGCAAGGTGAGTTTGATAGGTTCTCAACATCTCCTCGCGCTCGGTTTCTGACCAAGACAAGGTCCGGCTGACCACCTTAGAGAGTTCCGTAAGCATGGGCACGAAGTGCGGGTCCAAACGCTCTAGGTAATGTAGTCGCCGATCCACGACGTCTTCTAGGGTTGCGGCCAACAAGTCACCCGCCTCGGATTCCACGATGTGGTCCCAGCTCGCCAGGCCGCTCGATGGAGCAAGGGGAGGATGAATCCAGTCGGTTCCCGGCCAAGGGCGATCCTCTTGGTCGGAGTGGTCGTTCTCCACCGGGATCCTTGGAGCACGGGTGCCTGTCACTTCAGAGAACAGCTTCAAGGTTCTCTCGGCCATGGCTGCATGAGTCGTAAGCTTGCCGCCTACCGTTGTGACAAGCCCGCTCGGATCGCTCTGTACCACATCTTCCCGGGATAGCTCTCCGGGCGTTTGTCCGTCGCCCGCAAGAAGGGGGCGAAGTCCGGCATAGGCATCGACGACATCCATCACTCCGACCTTGAGGTTCGGGAATTCCCGATGGATGGTGTCGAGGAGGTACGACACATCCTCCTTCTCGGGCACAACGGCATCCAGGTCTCCGGAATAGTCTGTGTCGGTCGTTCCGACGATCGTAAGCCTGCCGTAGGGAAGCGCAAACACCCAGCGGTGGTCCGGGGCTTCCAGCACGACCGCATCGTTCACGGGGAATCGGTCGTGGGGAAACACGAGATGGACCCCTTTTGAAGGCCGTAGTGCGGGAGTTTTCGATGCCCCCGCCCACTGGCCAGACCACACACCGGCGGCATTGACCACTCCCCGGGCTCGAACCTGTCCTACGGCGCCCCCAATGGCGTCCCGGAATTCCACTCCAATGACTTTTCCCTCTTCTTGAATAAGACGCGTGACCGGGGCATGGTTCAATACGACACCGCCATGGCGGATCGTCGTCCGGACCAGATCCAGCACCAGTAGGACATCGTCGACCACCCCTTCGTAGTACAACACTCCCCCGCGAAGTCTGTCCGTCCGAAGCGAAGGAACCCGCTTCCGGACCTTGTCTGCGGAGAGCACGCAACGTGGACCCAGGGCTAACTTCCCTGACAATCGTTGGTACATCCAAGTTCCGAACCGAAGCTTGAATCCATCCATGGCCGAGCCTCGAATCGGTAACAGAAAAGGGACGACGCGGGCACGCCGGGTTCCCAACCGGCGCACCAACCTTCCTCGCTCTCTCAGGGCTTCCTTCACCAGGGAGATGTGACCCTGCTCGAGGTAGCGGAGCCCCCCGTGCAACATCTTCGAAGAAGCGCTCGATGTGCCGGATCCGAAGTCATTCTTTTCGATCAAAAGCGTGGTAAGTCCGCTGCGGGCTGCGCGGGAGGCAATCGCCGCGCCCGTGATGCCGGCACCGACGATCACGATGTCGAAGGCCTCTGAAGATAGCCTCTGGAGGACCTCCCGCCGAGCAATCATGGTTGGGGTCGCAATGGAAGGGTTTTGCCTGGATTCAACAGTCCCTTGGGGTCGAGCTTCGACTTCATGCTCCAGAGCACGTCTCGGGCCACACCCTCCCAGAGAGGGCTTACCCAAGGTCTGTGCATGCTCCCAATCCCGTGGTGGTGGCTTAAGGAGCCATGGTGGGAGGTGATTGCACCCATCGCCGCCCTCTTCAACGTAGTGAAAGGTTCGTCGACACCTTCTGGGCTCTGCTGAGTGATCAGAGTGAGGTACAGGCAGGCTCCATGCGAAGTGGCGTGGGATACATGAGTACCAATGAAGAGGGGGAGTCTCAGGCTCCTCGCCGCTTCTTGGAGTCTGCTGTGCAAGGCATCGTACAGGCCTTGCAAAGTGCTCCAGGCAGTACCGGTTTCCAGCGTCTCAACGAAGAGGCCGTGATCCATGAGGAGGTCTCTAAGATAAGGCAGAGAGAACCGCTCCTTTCGCCACGATTCACCCGCGCCTCGGCCGACGTCGATGCCCCCAGCCCTGGCAAGTAGGGGGGCGGCTCGCTTCCAGCCAGCGTCCACTGCCGTGCGGTCTCCCTCGAAACCCAAGATCCCAAGGCACGTTTCCCCCTGGGCCACACCGTGGTATCCTAGATAGGTCCTTTCGAGGACTCTTTTGAGCCCGAGCGGTGCCTCACGTCCGGCAAGGGTCAACCGGGTCTCCGCCGGATCGGACAGGCGAATCACGGCGGGTACAACCGGCCCGGCCGCCACTTCCTGGAGGAAAACAAGGGCATCCTTCCAATCTTTCAATAATAGGG
>JAKBKR010000139.1 GCA_021832495.1 bacterium
CCCCCCCGAATTCAGACGAGATTACAAACGAATCCGTGTACGTCTTACTTGAGGAGAGAGTTCCACTCGTAAACGTTAGTGAGACGACGTAGTCGACGGTAGTTGTACACGCACCTGTACCGCCCGCAACCCATGCGGTAACGGTAACCGTGGTCGTTCCTGTCGACGCAGGCGATGTGCACGTTCCTGCACTACCACTGGCCCCTGTCGTGAAGGTGCTAGCAGAGATGCCGGGGGAGTAAATCGTGTTTGAGGTTGAAATCGCGCCCTGATTTCCATTCACTCCGGTAGTTGAGAACGATAGAAATGCAGTAGTCGCCAGCGCGAACCCTCCGACCATTGCGACCATTGCGACCACGGTGCCTATGTAAATCGTGCGTCTCGATATTTTCCTTCTTGTTCCAGCGTGCCGCGTTTGGCTGCTTGTTCGGTCTTCCAAAAACTCTTTCATTCGTTCTCAACTCCCCACAATGGGTACTATCGTACAGCGCGCGAGACCTTATCAAGCTAACGAGGGGAGTCCGCGGGAAGCCCCTCACCGGGAGAGCGGGGAGACGAGGGTTCGAATCCCATTGCTTAAACGGACCTAGGTTTTTGTGCAGAAGCGAACATCCCAGCTCAAGAGCACTGCTCGCCGCCCATTCAGGAATCAAAGACAGGCTCAATCAGTATTTTGGAGGTATTGACGTCACCGGAGGCCATAGCCACACACGAAAACAACTTTCCTAGGTTGGCCGCCCACAGTGGGAAGCGGTGATTCGAGTTAGAGAGGGCCGTACTCCCCAGCAACAGAAGCACCATTAATTCCAATCGTATAAATGGTGTCATTGCTCCCTACCAAGTCCTGGCTTCCGGTGTAAAATACCATAACTTCAGATGAGTTCACTGGGACAACGGAACTCCAGGACGAAGCTTCGGCTTCATACGTGGCCAGAGCCTTCGTGCCGACCTTGACAGTGACGTTCCACCCCGTCACGATGAAGCCATTGGGACTCGCTATCTTGAAACCGAAATCGTATGTTGTCAGTCCAGCGGTTGCACCTGTCACTGAGAGATTGAGCCAATGATTCCCGCTCCGGCCCGTGCCAGGGTGAATTTCCCCCAACTCGACAACGGGAACGGCCTCGCCACACTGAAGACAATTCCCGGGGTAATGCTCCAGCACCACTATCACGGTGATGAGGATGATGACTCCAAGACCGTACCCAACGGCTATTGCCCAAAGGGGTGGCTTGAAGGTCCTAAAGGAGGGCGGCATGGTTTCCCTTCCCGTTGGTTCCATGACTTAATGATTGCCGATCTGGTATATACTGTAGTATCCCATAATGACTTCCACTCGAAGCGCTGTGTGACCCCATTGAGCAAGGTCTTACCCAGCGATGTCCAGAAGATACTTGCCCGCCTCTCCCACAAGCCCAGCCACCAGTGAACCATCTACCGTCTCTCCCGCTCGGGGTAGTACAAATGGGACACCACCCGGGGCCAGCTCTTCGCCACCCTTGATGTGTGGCTTTCCACCAATCCGTGGTCCAACCTCCCACGCGACCTACTGGAAGACCCGTCCACCACCACAATCATGATCTCCGAGGACATCTTCGTCAACATCACCATCACATACCCAGCCCGTATTGGAGCATAGGGAGAGAAAGGTAGGGGCGGGACTCTGCCCGGCAGGCCCGTGTGTGCAGAACCCACGCGTTTTGCCCCATCGAAACCCCCCCTCTTACACCGGTGAGCAGGGGTACCATCCTCCCGAGGTAGAACCACAGCAGTTCACATCGGACTAGTTGAAGTCACTATTCGAGTTTGAAGTCGAGTTACACGGTCAGCCCTCTCTTGAGGGCATGGTAATAGGCGATCACGGGCGCCTTTCGAAGCTCGTACTTCCCCCTGGAGACCTTTCGAAGGATTCCCCGCTTGGTCAAACGACCGAGGTAGATGGTGGGCACGCCTGCTCTGACGGCTTCCGCTGCCTTGAACTGCGGTTGATTCAGGTTGGCTATCCTCACGAAGACCCGGATGTCCTCGTCAGACGCATCGCTAGCCTCCCTTTCCATCCAGCTGGCTCCGATAGAGAGCGCCTTGGGAATAGCGGCCTGAACATCGGAAGGTCGAAGAACGGCATCCTCTCGGAAGGTGGCTTGAGCCAGGCACTGCACGAGGTATGGGTATCCGTGGGTCAATTGAAAGACGGAGGCAACCGCCTCCGATGTCCACTTGGTGGCTGAACCTACCGTATCAAGAGGGGCGGCCAATGCTTCCCCGGTCTCTTCTGACGAAAGGGTTCCGATGTCAAACATGGCTCCAGAGAAGTTTCTCAGGATGGGAGAGTACTCGTGCTTGGACATCCGGTCCAACAACTCAAGCCCTCCGGCTACCACCAGCATGATGGGCACAGGCGAGTTCATCTCGGCCAGGGTCTTCAGTACGCCCAAACCGGTAGTGTCCAAGAACTCGGCGTCGTCGATCATAACCACAATCACTGGGACGGCCTGGAGCACTTCCAGAGTATCCCTCCACACGGTCATCGGGTTGGATATGCGCTCCCCCCTCCGACCCGAGACGCTCACCCCAGTCCCCATTATCGAGATGCTAGAGATCTGCTTCATTGTGGCCCGGACCTTCGAAGACAGGCCAGGTGCTCTCCGGGCCGCTTGCTGTACTTCCTCGGATATGGCGCCTACCAAGGCCGAGTCGCCGAGCGGGGCCCTGGGTTGGATCTCGGCAGTCAACGCTCGAGGTGATCGCTTCAGCACAACCTCTCCAATCTTCCTAAGCGCTGAAGTCTTGCCGCTTCCACGGTAGCCGTAGAGGAGCAGGGCGCTGCTGCGCTTCCACTTGATGGCCTTCTCCAAGCGCTCCTCTACCGTCGCAAGTAGCGCTTGTCGGCCAGCGAACGATTCTGGGCTCGCAGGGACCCCGGGGTCGTAGGGATTCATGATAGACCCATATCATTCTGTTAATTAAGCTTTGCAAACGCAGCGTAATCCGAAGCGGCCCCTTGATCGTGAGGAAGAGACACCCTCTCGCAAAGAGTCCTTCCCGAGACCCCCCTACGCAGGACCGCTCTCCGGAGGAGTAAGTGGGAACAACGGTTACCCTTCCACCCAGTCCCCCGGAGGTATCAGTGGACGGTTTATGATCGCCAGGAAAACATACCCTTCTCACCACCCTCAGTTAAGTTCTCTTCCGGACTTGAGGATGGTTCCCTCTTGGCATCGACATTCGCTCCTTCAGGTCCCTTGTTGAGACCGGTCTCCCTCACTCTTCGACTCAGGCGGTCAGCGCTATTCCACCGCCACCTGCTCCGCCGCTCTGTCCGCGATGTTCTTCGAATCCTGGACCCCGTATCCGCGGGGAGGGCTACGCTTTCTCAGCAGTAAGATGGCAACCCCGGCCACAACTGCCGCCACGATAACCCCGACCAAGATGTAGCCATCGTAACCGGGGAGCCCGAGGATCCCGGTGGTCTGGTTGGTCTTGCCTTTGGAGGTGGAGCTCGTGAAGGTGATCGACTGGGAGACCGCCGCCCCAGTCACCTTCACGGAGCTTGACGAGGGGCTCGCGGTGTATCCGCTCACGCTTCCGACTGTGAAGGCGTAGCTTCCGTTCGGCTCCTGGAAGGTGATCGTGGCTGTCGTGGAACTCTTGGTGGAACCGTTCAGGGTCACCGACCAGCTGGTGCCCGCAGGTAGGCCCGTCTCAGTGAAGATGAGGGAGTATTGTCCCGGGGGCAAGGCGGTGAAGGTGATGGCCTTGCTCACGGCAACCCCGCTCACGGTGAATGAACCTGATGTGGGGGAGGCGGTGTATCCAGACACTGCCCCGACAGAGAACGAATAGGTCCCATTGGGTTCTGTGAAGACGATGCTCCCAGTGCCCGACTTCATGGCCCCATTCAGCGCCACCGACCAGGATGTGCCGGAGGGAAGACCACTCTCACTGAAGGTCACTGCATAAGTGCTCGGCGGGGGGGTGGCTTTCTTGATGGTGATGGTGGAGGAGTTGGTAGCCGTCTTGCCGTTCAGGTGGGCGGTGACCGTGAGGTTGACCAGACCCACTGTCGAGTTCGCCGTGAAGAGCACCTGGGGCCCGGAGGAAGCGTTGAGCTTGCCCAAGCTGTTGTTCAGCGACCATGTGTATGTCGATCCTGACGGGCACGTTCCTCCACTACACACGACAGCGGCCGTGAAGGACTGGGTTCCGGACACGTTCACTGTCGCGGCAAGGGGGGTCAGAGAGACATAGGTAAGCGTAGGAACGGGGGTCGTGGTGATCGTGATGATGGATGAGTTCTTGGCGAGCTGGCCGTTAAGCATCGCTGTGACCGAGAGGTTCTCCGTACCGCGGGTGACGGCTGTGAACTTCACGGAGGCACCGGAAGTGGTGTTCAGATTGCCCAGTGCGGTATTGTTCAATGACCAGGAGTAGGTGACTCCGGAACAAGATCCGCCGGTGCAAGTTGGGGTAGCCGTGAAGTTGGCGTAGCCTCCAACTTTGAACGTGTCCGAGGAAGGGCTCACACTGACCGAGGTGAGCGTGGCTTGGGGAATGAAGGCAATGGACCGGGAGACGGTGCCCCCATTCACCGTCAGGTTGCCCGAAGTGACATTTGTCGTGTACCCCGGAACTGTCCCCACCGAGAACGTGTAGGTCCCGTTCGGCTCTTTGAACGTGACCGTGCTGGTGTTTGAAGAAAGTGTTTGACCGTTCAGGATCACGGACCAGTTCATGCCTGTCGGAAGGCCCGATTCGGAGAAGCTGACTGGATAGGTGGAGGGGGTCGGACCAGTGGTGATGATGGATATGGTTCCTTGGCCATAGTTACTGGCGTATACATACCCATTCGACAAGTCATAGGCCGCATAGTACGGTTCTGTCCCTACCGTGACTGTTGAGGTTATTGTGTTGCTCGCATCCGAGATCACGCTCACATTGTTCGAGTTAGAATTGGTGACGAACACCTCCCCCTTACCGCTGTCATACCCCACGCCCCGAGGCTGGTTCCCGTCCGAGATGGTGGCGACCACCTTGTTCGTCGCATCCGAGATCACGCTCACATTGTTCGAGTTAGAATTGGCGACGAACACCTCCCCCTTACCGCTGTCATACCCCACGCCATTAGGCCCGCCCCCGACCGGGATGGTCGCAACCACCTTGTTCGTCGCATCCGAGATCACGCTCACATTGTTCGAGTTAGAATTGGTGACGAACACCTCACCCTTACCGCTGTCATACGCCACGCCCACAGGTCCGGTCCCGACCGGGATGGTCGCAACCACACTGTTGTTCGCATCCGAGACCACGCTCACAGTGCTTGAGCCCGAGTTGGTGACGAACACCTCCCCCTTTCCGCTGTCGTACGCCACGTCAAAAGGCCCGGACCCGACCGGGATGGTGGCAACCACCTTGTTCGTCGCATCCGAGATCACGCTCACATGGTTCCCGTTGTTGACCACGAACACCTCCCCCTCACCGCTGTCATACGCCACGCCATAAGGCTGGTACCCGACCGGGATGGTCGCAACCACCTTGTTCGTCGCATCCGAGATCACGCTCACATTGTTCGAGTTAGAATTGGCGATGAACACCTCCCCCTTCCCGCTGTCATACCCCACGCCCCACGGATTCGTCCCGACCGGGATGGTCGTAACCACCTTGTTCGTCGCATCCGAGATTACGCCCACAGAGTTCGAGTTAGACTTGGCGACGAACACCTCCCCCTTCCCGCTGTCATACGTCACGCCATAAGGCTCGATCCCGACCGGGATGGTGGCCAACACACTGTTGCTCGCATCCGATATCACGCTCACAGTGTTCCAGCCCCAGTTGGCCACGAACACCTCACCCTTACCGCTGTCATACCCCACGCCATAAGGCTCGATCCCGACCGGGATGGTGGCCAACACACTGTTGCTCGCATCCGATATCACGCTCACATTGTTCGAGCCCTCGTTGGTGACGAACACCTCACCCTTACCGCTGTCATACCCCACGCCCCACGGATTCGTCCCGACCGGGATGGTCGTAACCACCTTGTTCGTCACATCCGAGATCACGCTCGCTCAGATGAGGAGCTGGTTGGCCAAGA
>JAKBKR010000140.1 GCA_021832495.1 bacterium
TGGGAGGGCCCAGGCAACGGCTTGTTGAAGACCTCGTAAACGAAGACACCGGCGGCGATGCCCGCCGCGACCACGAAGATCGAGATGATGACCACCGGCCAGGGGGATACCTTCGGCTCCGCCATGTAGGTCAGCCCCGTTTGGGGGTCAGAAGGTCGTATGGTCTCTTCACCGGTTCAGTGAGACAGGTGCTCATCATTCCCCCGCCTCCGATAGTGGGAGTCGTATATATCGTTTGGAAAGAACTTTTAAGCACGCCCTTCTCTTCCCGGGCCCTCGATGCGGGGATGGCCCAGCCTGGTAAGGCGCAGGATTGCTAATCCTGTGGTGCTTGCACCTCGGGGGTTCAAATCCCCCTCCCCGCGTGCCAGGTGCGCCTCATGCGCCGGCCCTATCGATAAATACCCCCGGTGACTTGGGAGAGCGTGGGCAAGGCGTTCACGTTCTTCGGTCCGAGCGAGCATCACTCCGTCATGCGTGGGGGGTTTTGCATATCTGTCTTTGCTATCGTTCGAGATGGAGGCAAGGTGCTCTTAGGCAAGCCTCAACACCATCCGCGATGGGTTCAAGAGTGGGCCCCGAACTGGTCGATCTACGATCCCATAAGCCTCTCCGAAGAGTATAGGCGGTGGCGGTTCCCGAGCTCCTACATTTCCGCCGGTGAGGCACCGAAAGAGACTTTGCAACGGGTGATGCAAGACCAGCTTAGCGCCCCACAATACGAGATGAAAACCCATACGCTAAGGAACTACTACGGAGCGAGCCGCCGCTATCCCGGAGAGATGCATTGGGACTATGTCTTCCTTTTCGAGGTAGCAATCCCCCAGCTTCCCGACACCCCACCCTGGTACTCTACCCTCGAATACCGGGATCTCTCTCAGATGAAGGAGGTCGAGTTCGGGAGCGCCCAAGGGGCCCTCCTGAGCGAGGTAATGCATCCCATCCCAGAAGGCCCGGTTCATTGAAACGGGGAGGTTCGGCCAAAATAGCCGCCACATATAGTTTATATAGGTCCCTACCGATAGACCTATTGAGGAACCATGTCCAGCGGAATCGTCAAGCTCTCGTCCCCTCCTCCGGCAGCGGAGGAGATTCGATTGGACGTCACAGACCGCGCAGCCGAGCAGATCCTGAAGATCCGAGACCAGAGCGGATTGCAGGACCGAGCGTTTCGCATCGGCGTCCAGGGAGGGGGGTGCTCCGGTTTCACCTACAAGATGGATTTCGATGTAGTGAAACAAGGCGACATCGTGGCGGCCCAACGGAACGGTCTCACGGTCGTCATTGACCCGATCAGCGCACCATTGCTTAATCACGCGGTGGTCGATTTCGCCTTATCGCTCGAGGAATCGGGCTTCAAGATTCGCAATCCGAATGCCAAGGAAGTTTGTTCTTGTGGCAAGAGCTTCGGCTAAGAAGATATATAGGGGGATTGAATAAGTCACGGTGAGAACATGGCAATAGCAGCAGAAACCCAGAAGGTCGAAGAGAGCCCGTTCAAGATCGAGGTGTCCACGGAAGCTCAGGGTCAGCTCAAGGAAATACTCAAGGGGCAGCGTCCCGGCTTGTCCGTCCGTGTGTTTGTCCAGTTGGGAGGCGGCGGTGGTTGCTGCGGCGGTGGCGGTGCTCAGTTCGGAATGGCCCTCGACACTCCGAAGAACGGAGACAAGACCTACTCTGTCGATGGAATCAGTCTTCTGGTCGACCCTTACTCACTGGAGTACCTTAACGGGGCCAACATCCAGTACGTCAAGGAGGGGGAAGAGTCCGGTTTCAAGATCGATTCCCCCAACATGCCCAAGTCTGTTGAAGGGGGAGACTCCTGCGGAAGCGGCGGATGTGGCAGCGGCGGCTGCGGTTGCGGTTGAAGGGTTTCCTTTCATTCGACTAACCTTATCTCCGGTAGCGGAATAGTAGCCCCGCGATGAAGTGGGGGCTCTTTCTGCTCGGCGCCGGCTTGGCCGCCTTAGGTGCGTCGCTTACGGTTTTGGGGGTCCTCAACTATCCCGCAGCGGTTACCGTTGAAACCTCCGAGTCCAGTTCAATATCTATCCCCAGTGGGGCCTCCGGCTCCTTCACGATAACCAATGTTAGCGGAGCTCAGGGAACCTACACCTTGTTGGTCATCCACCTTCACGCGACGAGTTCGATCGTCTACTGGGTAAGCACTTGCCCGTTCACGGGAAAGATACCCCCTCCATGCGCGATCACGCAGAACACCACACCCTCTGTCGACCCGTACGTGTACCTGTCAAGCCCGCGTCTTCCCTACGTGGTGGTCATCCAAGTGCCAGGCAACGCCTCCGCGACCGTATCGATGTCCGCGGTCCTCACCTCGCACACTATGGAGGGTCTTTCAACTTGGGAAGAGTTGGTGGTCCTCGCGGGGGCGATTGTCATGCTGGTAGGAGGGTCCCTGGCCATCTTTCTTGCGATCTTCCTGCGAGGGAACCCGTATGCCCCACCTCCACCCAATATTGAGGACTCAGGAGGGCCGAAGGACCTATAGACCCCAGAAGCGGTTCCCGGTCTTCGTTTTCTGGATACTGATGTATTCCTCAAGCACCTTCTTTTCAGAATTGGTAAGCTCGATCGCCTTCAGTTCCCGAACCGTGCTTTCGCTCAAGCTGACATAAAGGATGTCACCCTCCGCGAGAGTTCGCCCCACCACGGCCCCGTCGATAGCGGCGGCTACTTCAGCGCCTTCCACGGCTTCAGGCACCGAGTGGTTGCTCTCCTGAATGCCCTTGAGCAATCCGACCTCTGCACCCGAAGCGCTAACCAAGCGAGTTTGTGGGCGAACGATGCCGGTCAGCACACGGATCCCCACGATGGCGGGTTTGGAAGATCTGTATACATGACCAGGAAGGACCTGCACCTTAGCGGGATGGGGTATCTCTTTGCGTCGTTCGCGGTCCGTCTGCAGTTTAACCACTTCCCGCCACTCCCGATACTTGTCGATGAGGCGAAAGATGACCTCGTCGGAAAAGATCTGGACGCCTGAGCTCCCGGCGGCCATGGATGCTTCGGGTGTGATCGCGTTGTTGAAAACAAGAATGGCGCGGCAACTGGGATCTCGGACCGCACTCATGATGGTCACCTCCCTCTTGGTGACCGAACCCACCTCTAGACCCTTAACCGCGATGCGGGCTTCCTGACATTCGAAGAAGAGAGCGTCCAAACTACCCAAAGTGTCAGACTTGAGCCATACCCCGTTCTCTGTGACGGAACGGGCAGGGTTCGTCTCAAGCCCCAGTTCCTCCCGCACCCGTTCCGGGTCTACGCCTTCGGGCACCACTCGCAGAATGCCACCGGGTAATGCCCGCTCCATTCCTGGTGCCGAGACCACGAGTCCGGCGGCCGCCTTGGCAGTCTGTGTCTCCTGGAGTATCCCACTACCGGGACGCCGATGCCGGTAAAGTGCACGAATCTTGGATAGGAACGGGCCCTCCTGTCCGGTCACAGCGATCGTATCACCGGCCGACATAGTACCGTTATAGAGGATCGCGTTGACGATACTTCCGAGCCCCTTCTCTTCGCTGCACTCGAGGATCGTGGCCTCACCGTGCACCTCATGTGCCTTTAGCTCTCCAGCCAAGAACTTCTGACTGAGCCCAATGATGAGGGCCAGAAGGTCAGGGACTCCTGCTCCGGTCTTCGCACTGACCGGAACAAGGGCGATATTGTGGGCATAATCGATCACCTTGTCAAAACGGTCGGCAGAGAAACCGAGTTTGTAGAGCTCTTCTGCGATGGCGTAGATGCGTTCGTCAACGTACTTCTGGGAATCGGGCGGCAGGGTCACTAGGGCATTCGCAAGCGGTTGGCCCTTCGGTAACGGTCGGTAACCCGGCACGAGGTCTAGCTTGTTGACGGCTACCACGAAGGGGGTTTTTTCGTGGCGGAGGATCTGCAGTACCTCCCGGGTCTGGGGCATGAAGCCCTCATTGATGGCCACCACCAGCACGGCGACATCTGCTAGGGACCCTCCTCGACGGCGCATCGAGATGAACGCGCGGTGTCCGGGGGTATCGATGAAGAGAAGCCCGGGGACCGTCAGTTGACCTGGTTTGATGAGACCCTTGCAGAGCTTTTCCAGGTTGGAAGCCGAAACCTCGATGGCCTGGATCTGCTGAGTGATACCCCCCGCTTCTCGTGCGGCCTTTTTCGATGTGGTGATGAAGTCAAGGAGAGAGGTCTTGCCATGATCGACATGACCCATGACCGAGACGATGGGTTGCCTGAGCGACATGGTCATTCATCTCCACGGTGCCACGCTATAAACTCCGTGGATTTAAGCCTGTGCCGCAGCCCCGTGGTGTAGTGGCCAAGCATACGGGCCTTTGGAGCCTGTGACAGCGGTTCGAATCCGCTCGGGGCTATGCCGTGCAGTTGCTCCCATCTGTGTTCCACCGAGCGTACTCCTTACACTTGAATGGGCGGAATCACCTCCTTCACGCAGAGTTGGTGGAGCAGAACATCCATTCAATGTAGTATTGGGAGGCGGTCGATCACAGTTCCTATTGATGCGGAGGGGCCAGTTCAGAACTTCCACCCCGATCAACACTATGGAGGAACGTGCGCACGAGCGCCATGTATTTAGCGCGCTCTTCCCAGAATCCGACATGTGAGCTTCGGGGAAGAACTACGAGCCGGGAGCCTGGGAGATGGTCTCGAATACGCTCACCTACCCGAGGCGTCACTTCATCGTACTTGCCGTGGACGAGGAGCGTGGGAACTGTGATCTTAGAGAGTTCAGCGGTGAATTCAATGTTCTTGATATTTCCGACTATGGTGAACTCATTGGGACCATTCATCGTCAGGTAGACAGGCAAACTCACATGTTCTATAGAGTACGTCATCTCGGCGGGCCAGGGGTTCATCCGGCAAAGATGACGCCGGTAGAAGAATTGTACAGCCTCTAGATACTCCGCACTCCCAAAGTCCCCTGAAGCAGCATGCGATTCCAGCACATCACGAACCCGCTGAGGAAGGCTCTGTTTGAGTCGATTCATCTCGGCGATGGTGAAGGGAACATCGCTCAAGCCGCCCGTGCTGATGACACTCCGCAACTCCTCGTGGTGGAGCGTCACATACTTGAGAACTAGGAGACCGCCATAGCTAGACCCCATCAGGTGCACCGGGCCCTGACAAAGTTGTTGCCGAACATCATCCAGTACCTTGAGGTCGTGCTCCAACGTGAAGAGCTCCACCCCTTGAGGCAATTCCGAATGCCCACAACCGAGGGCGTCATAGAAAACAACACGATAGCCAAATTTTGCGAGATCAGCCAACGGAAGGAGGTAGTCGTGCGTCATTCCCGGTCCGCCATGGACACAAAGGATCGTCCCTAGGGCGCCATCCCCCACTTCCCGATGATAGATCGAATAACCATCTGAGGTCAGATATCCTTCACGAAACTCTTGTGGCATGGTAAAAACTCAGCGCTTTGGCCCATCGCCGTTGGTGGTTAGTCCAATGGCGTACAGGTCCGTCGCTGACTTGCGATTCTGCGAATCCACTCGCTGACGCGGGTGGGCCCTTCGACCCACCCGCTCCAGTGTTGGCAAACTCTCCCCGCGCGTTTGTCGCGCCGGCACTGAACTGTGATGAATCTGGGTTCCCCCGTAGGCGTGTTTTGGTGATACGCGACCTTGATAAATCCGAGCCGGGATATCTTGACCCAGTGGGTCCCATCGAACCGGTGTTCCCAAGACTCCTAAAATCGGTGGGACAAAGGAGAAGTTGTTCGTCTCCGGGTGGAACTGGGGATACCATGCCTTCTTCCCGCGATTCTCTACCCTCCACCGAAGGAAGAATACCTTGTAGGCGAGGTCGAGACGTGCCATCTGGTCCCGACCCATGTGGGCCAGCATCTCGCTCAGTCCGTTGGAGTGGTTCTCCTTCTCCCATGCCGGCCAATCCAAGAGCATGCGCCCGGTGTCGATGAAGGACAGGCGGCGTTGTTCCTTCTTCCATGCATCCAGGCGCACTTCTCCGGCATGGTTCCAGAGGGAAATGAGGTCGGAGAGCCACTGGTCGAGAATGGGAAGTTGGTCACGGAGGAGATGGGCCGGGAATCG
>JAKBKR010000141.1 GCA_021832495.1 bacterium
GCGGATTGCACGACCAGCAATAGCGGGTAGCTCCGAAACAGGATGAGGGGGGAGGCCACGAAGACCCATCCGGCAAAGGTGACCTGGAAGAGGACCTGGCCGGGGGACCATGGTAAATTGAAGACGGCCCAAAGGGTCTCCGCATTCACACCGAGGTCGTATATCGACGCGTTCAGCGCGTAGAACTTTGCGATGGACACCCAGGACCAATAGACGGTGTATAGGACGGTAGCGGCTAGGAGTATCAGTACCGGTAGAGAGAGGATCGCCCGGGCCCTTTGGACAACCTTCCGGGAGATTTCCTGTCCTCGCAACATGAATCGGGCGCGGAGCCAGGACACGATGACGGATCTGGAAGGGGAATGCACCGGACTCATGGGCTCCGGATTGTGCTGGGCTTATCGGTCAGCGGACGGATAGGAACCTTGGCGGGCTGGTAGACCTTTCCAAAGTTCCTGAGCAGTCGCAAGAGGTTCGGAAGGGCCATCAGCTTAAGGGCCTGTCGGTCCGAGACCTTACGAAGGTTTCGTTGCACGAACTTTCTGCGCAACATGATCTCGTCCCAATGGTCGAAAACCCACTGAATCCCCCGGAGGATCTCTCGAGAGTGGTCCCGATTCCGCCGCGCAGTGGCGAGGGCGCGGAAGGACTCGCAGCCCACGAGGAGGGGGAACCATAGGGCGACATTTCCCAATGAGTAATTTTTGAGCAGGGACGAGAGGCGGTTTTTGGTGTGGTAGAATACGAGCGGTGGGGGAATGGCCCCGGTGGGGCGCGTGGCCCCTCCCCGGTAGTGATACACCCGCGAGGCAGGGCAGAACCAAATCTGCGCACCGGTCAGTCGCGCCCGCCAACAAAGATCGGTCTCTTCAAAGTACGTGAAGTACGAGGGATCGAACACGTCGGAGCCGAAGCTCACCTGGTCGAGGAGGCTGCGGCGGACCAGGAATGCAGCCCCGGAGACGGAGAACACCGGGCACGGCGTGTCGAGGTCAGGTCCGTCCTCGCGGTCTGTGAAGATGTCGTAGACGTCGTAACCGAGCCGGTCGACTGTGAGAACGGCCCGGTCGATCTTCCGGTGGTTCTCTGGGCGCAGAAGCTTCGGCTGCACGATCCCCGCCTCCGGATGCTCCTCCAGGAATGCCACGAGGGGTTCCAACCACCCGGGTTCCAGGAGGACATCGCTGTTCAGGAAGCAGACATATCGGGTATCGGGGGGGAGTTGTCGGAGGCCCACGTTGTTCCCTCCGGCAAAACCCAGGTTCGACGCAAGGCATACCAGCCGAAGGTTCGAGTACCGATCGGCCAGCTGTCGAAGAATCTCCGCATCCCCTTCGGTCGACCCGTTGTCCACGATAAGTATCTCATGGTTTTCGTAGGTGGTCGACACCAAAGATTCGAAGAGGCCATTTAGGAACCGTTTTCCGTTCCAGTTCACGATGAGGATGGTCACCTTGGGTTGGGACGGATCAGCGTGTGGCAGAGGAAACCACCTCCTCGAACACGTTCAGAAATCGTTCTCGGAATCGATCACGAGAGAACTGAAGTCCCCGTTCCTGGGCTCGGGCACTCATGCGGCGCTGGAGCGCATCATCCTCGAGGACTGACCGTATACGGGAGGCCGCCTCCTCAGGCGTGTCATACCCATACCCCCAGATCCCATCCTTAGCTTCCAAGATATCCGTCCATTGTCCCCCGGAACGTGGGATCACAGGCACGCACCCGGCCTGCATCGCTTCTACCAAAGAGATTCCGAAGTGCTCATGAGGGGTCGGATGAAGATATATCTTGCTTTTCCAGAGTTGTCCCTCCACCTCCGCCCGCGGGGCATCCAGTCCAAATGTCATCCGGGCTGTGAAACCTTCCTTGGCGGCGGTCGCTTGGAGGTCGGCCAAGATGGGGCCACTCTCGGGGCCACTCGCCCCCAGCAAAAAGAAGCGGGCGTCGGGGACGAGCCGGGCCACATCTAGGATCCGGTCGAGCCGTTTACGGTGTCGGAATGAGGCCACGGTGACGATCGCGTTCGCCCGTGTCCCCGGAGGAGGTTCGGGAAGGAAAAGTTGCACGGGCGGGTGAACGACCGTGGAAGGGACACCCCAGGCGGCACGGACCGCCTCCTGCGTGTAGGTGGAGATGGCTACGACTCGGGTATGGGCCCGCCGGAGCGACCGTCGATTCTCTAGGCGGAGCAGCGGTGGGATAACTCGGCGGCTCAGGGAAGACCGCCATGGGCTCGCTTCCGGCCATTTCTCTGATGCAGCGAGTGGGAAGTAAACGCAGGTCAGGTGGGCCGGGGCGGGAAGAATGTCCCCATTCAGATTCACAATGAGGCGGTCTCGTCGTTCGTGCCACAATCTCGAGAGAATCCGCCGATACCATCGCACTCTTTGCAGCCAGGAAGGAGGGCGGTGAGCCGGAGGTTCCCTCCGAGGAAGCCAGGCGACCTCTGGCAAGCGGGCTACTTCGGGGAAAGTCCTAGCAAGCGATCCCCAATCGGTTGGGTCCACTGTATGCAGTTCGACCGTATGACCACGGCTTTGGATAGCTCGGGCGGCGTCCAAGACCACGAGGTCCGTGCCTCCCCCCAGGCCGAGGGCCATTGTGGTCAGAAGTACCTTCATCTTGAACCGCGGTTGTCGCCTCTCACGCCGAGATCACGCTGACAGTCCCATGATAATCCCACTCGTAGAGCACGGCGCTGCCAGCTTGTCCCCGGAGCTCATAGCCGCCGGGGGCGATGAAGGTGTCGTTCAAGAACATCGATGATCCGGGCTCCGAAGCCGGATCGAACAACACAAACTGTATAGGCCCGTGAATGTGCGAGGCGTCCAGGGCCCACGCTTCCGACTGGGGAGAGACGTACGGGACCACGTACGCGTCTTCCCGAGAAGAGACCGCAGGAAAGAGGTTCTCTTGGGTCACGACGGAAGCGGAAGGGGGGATAAGCCCGATGAGGGTCCAGATCCCTGAAGAACGTTCTCCGGGGATCATGGTCGGGTACACCAATGAGGGCTGAAATCCCGGTCCGGAACCGACGGCTGTGGAGGCGGTGGGGACGGCGACGAGGAGCAACGTCACCAAGATGAAGAAGGTGGGGGTCGCAAGCACGATCCTTTGCGGGGACCCCCGAAGGCGCCGCGGTACCCAACGAAGCTGAAGGAACTGAGGGGTCTTCCAAGAGAGGCCTCCGGGCTCCAGCGCCCGGATCGTTGCAACGAAGAACCATGGGATCAGGAAAGAGGAGTACTGGTAACCCAGAGTATAGTACGGAGGGTAGTTACTGAGCAAGATCGCCACAAACCACGGGACGCCGGGGATCAGCCACCAAATCCGTCGCAAAGGTGTCAGTAGGAGCGGCACAAAAAAGAAGGCGAGGTAAAGGAATTTAGCGGGGAATGCGAAGATGAGAGCCTCCCAGATCCGCCCCGGGTCGTGCACGAATAGCCCAAGCAAAGGAAGGGGGTCCAAGGGGTTTGAGATGCCGAGGATCGACCAATTGGACGAAGCCTCGTACACGCCAAGAAAGGGGGCAGGAATTACCGGGTTCAGAGCGTGTTGCACCGCGCGGACTCCGACAAAGTATATGGTGCCGACCACGACAACGACCAGTGGCATCCATCCCTCGACCAAAAAGCGTACGGGGCGCCGGAACACGCGCAATAGGGCATTCAGGTTGGTCAGGACAAGGGTGATCCCGAAAAAGATGACGAAGAAGGCCGCGCTCTCCTCCGTGAACAGGGCGACGCACAAAGAGGCCCAGAAGAGGATCCAACGGTGCTTCATCCAGAAATACACGGCAAAGAGCATCGCGGCGATGAGGAAGGTCTCCAAGTGGAAGTCGTACCAATTTGCCCCCCAGACCGGGGTGAAGAGGAGGTACGCCCAGGATAGCATCGCAGAGGACCGAGGAGTGAATCCGCGGGCCCGGGCGATAAGCCAGATCGGGTAGGCACCAAGAGCCACCACGATGCTCTGTATGACGAGCAAGGTGATGGGCGATGGATACAGCGCATAGATCGGAGCGATGAGAAGCAGGTCCGGGGCAAAGTGCTGCGCCATGTAGTTCCCGCTCGGGTTGATAAAATATTCCACGGTGTAATGGAAACCATGGCCGTTCACGAGGGAGTACATGACTTGATTGTAGATCCCGAGGTCCCAGGCGAACGTGTTAAACGTAAGGTACTTCAGAGAGGAGATCACTGAATAGAGGAAGGCGTACACCGCCATGGCAAGAACGACGTTTCGGAACCACGGGTCCCAGTGCCGGATACGGTCTACCACCAGGGCCAAGCTCTGTCGCGGAAGATGGACAAACTTAGTGAGGGGACCCGGTCCTGCCGTCGACGGGGGCTGAACCTTCGAACTGGGGCTCAAACCTCCAACCTCACGCGACGTACGGGCTGTGAGCGTTCAATGGTTGATCCGTGTCCCACCTTCCTTGGTGGGCGAGCATGGCGTTGAACCCTCATGAGGCACCTAACCGCTCCGCGATCACCGTGGGAAGAACGGAATTCCATCCGCACCAGTAAATGGGCGATTCTACCCTTGGAGTCACAGAAATGTCTCCAGACATGGTTTCTACAGCTATCTCCCGGGTATTATACGGCTTGCTTTGGGAAGCGGGGGTCCCCGTCCTGAGATTATCGGTGGGTAGGGATGGCGACCCTCCTTGCGGGCTACCTTTTTCTCGGAAGCCGCTCCGGCATGAGTGGTCCAGTTCATCCCAATGTGGGGGACCGTGGGAATGGAAACGCGGGTCTTTCGAGGAGGCGCTCGTCCGGCCGGCAGTGACTCTTCCCCGACGGGGTGCCTAGCGCCCGGTAAAGTACGGTGCCGACCGTCGAGCCTTGTGCGATCTCCGCCAAAGAAGATCCCACCTTGTGGAGGACCTTATTGCAATGGTGGATTGAGGGCGATGTGGCGTATCTCCTCCTCGTTCACGAGCGTCAATCGACCCGCGGACACTACCTTGCGACCCCCGACGAACACCGTATGAACGGCGCCCTCATTCGCCGAATACACGAGGTTCGGGATGGCCTTTTCGGGTGAAGTGACCGGTGCGAGAGAGGGATGCGTTAGATCAAACAAAACGAGGTCGGCATCGGCCCCGGGCCGGATCGTACCCAAACGCCCTACCTTTCCCAGGGCACGCGCTCCCTCAAGGGTCGCCATGTCAAGAAGCGTGCCAGCGGGGAGGCTCTTAGGATCGTGCCGGGCATGCTTGTGGGCAAGGCCCGTAAGTTGCATCAACCGTAGCATCGACAGGGAATTGCTACTTGTAGAGGAGTCGGTTCCCAGGCCCACGATGCCCTTCCGTTCTCGAAGCTCGGTCACAGGAGCCAAGCCACCGCCGCCAGAAGCCAATTTCATGTTCGAAGACGGACAATGAGCAACAGCCGTTCCCCGCTTTGACAAAAGCTCGATTTCGTTGTTCTTGAGCCAGACGGAATGGGCCGCCACCTGGTTCGGGCCAAGGAAGCCGATCTTGTCCAGCCATTCGGGCGGGCGCATTCCCGTCTTCGCCACATGGCCCTCCACCTCCTTGAGCGTCTCCGAAAGGTGGTAGTGCACAAGCGTCCCGTGCCGTGTGGCGAGTTCACGGGCGCCGAGCCAGTTCTCTTCGTTCACGACGTAGACACCTTGGGGCGCCGGCAGGGGTGTGATGCGTTCGTGCCCCTTCCAACGCTCCATGAACGCCTCGGCATTGCGAAGCGGCACACCTTTCTGGGTCGTGTACTCGGGGTCGAGGATCGCCCAACCCAGGAATCCCCGGATACCTAGACGCTCGCAGGCCCGTGCCACCCCATCCATTCCGTAATACATGTCGAGGAAGGAGGTCGTCCCGCCCAGCAACATCTCTCCAATCCCAAGGAGGGCTCCGGCCTCGATGTCCTCTTCGGTCCGTCGGGCATCATAGGCGAACATCTTTTCCAGGAACTGGTCGAAGTCGAGGTCGTCTGCTACACCCTTGAGGAGCGTGTTGGCCACATGGGTATGCAAGTTGATGAGTCCGGGCGTGACGAAGAAGGAGAGAGCATAACTCTATACCTCCGCGACGCCCCGT
>JAKBKR010000142.1 GCA_021832495.1 bacterium
GGCAGGCCACTAGCGTGTGTTCCCCCGGGGAAGAAGACAGCCTCTCCCCGCATGCGGTGGTACCGGGCAAAGGAATCTGCGTAGCTAAAGCCGCGCATGTGCCCAACATGTTGGAAACCCGAGGGTCCGGGGTAGGCGAACAAGATGTAGTACTTCGGTCGCCCCACCACAGCGACCGCCTTGCCCAGCCCCCGGGCCCGCCACGCCGCCTGCCAATGCTGCTCACGGACCGCAGGACTCGACTCCGACATGATTTTGGCTCCCGTCTTGGCAGTCCGGGCCGAATTAGCTACACTTAATTATGTACGGGGGGGTCAGAGGACGGATGCGGATCATCGAGATATTCCACTCCTTCCAAGGTGAAGGGCCCCTTACGGGCGCACGAACGGCATTCATTCGGACGGCTCGCTGCAATCTTCGATGCACATGGTGCGACACCACGTACTCGTTCGGGGAGGGCTCCGAGGCCTCGATCGAGCAGGTCCTCGACAAGATCGCGGTGTTCCAAACGAAGGACGTTTGCCTTACCGGGGGGGAACCCCTCCTCCAGCCCGAGAGCGTAGACCTGACCCGTCGGCTCTCGGAAGGTGGGTATCGGACCGTCATCGAAACGGGAGGTTCACTCGACATTGCTCCCTACGTACGGATTCCCAACACCATCATCAGTCTTGATGTTAAGTGTCCGGCATCCGGAATGCAGGACACGATGCGGATGGAGAATCTGTCCTACCTCCGCCCCCAAGATGTGGTGAAGTTCGTGATCGCCGACCGGAAGGATTACGATTATGCCCGGGAATTCCTGCGAACTCACCCGATCCCTTCCCAGGTCGTCTTCCAGCCCGTCTGGGGTTCGCCTCTGAGGGAGATGGCCGAGTGGGTGTTGGCCGACCATCTCAACGTCCGGCTGATGCTTCAAGAGCACAAGTTTATCTGGGGCGATGAGCGCGGCCATTGAGTACTTCGGATGCTCAATACCGGAGACAGAAGTTAGGTAGTGCGCAAGAACGGCATTTACCGACCCGGTGGAATTTCCCCAGTCGATCAGGTCCGGTCAGTGGATCCGCCCCGAACGTACCCTTCAGTTCACCCTTTTCCGGGGTCGGGTCTCGACCCCGAGGGGATCGGGCTCGAAGAAAGGCTTATGAAGCCTGCGAAAGTGTAGCGCGTTGCCCATGCGCGCACCTGTACTTGCGACGATAGTGCTTTGCCTGCTAATCGTGTCGATGTTCCCTGTCACGCTGTTCTCCAGCTTTGGCCCTTCCGTAGTTGACAACATTGCCGGAAGCCACGGTTCGAGGCCGCAATCCGTTCTCATCGTCCCGCATACCAGAACTCCGATAAAGCATGTGATCATTGTGATCCAAGAGAACCACGCCTTCGACAACTATTTCTCGAACTTTTCGGGAGCATTTGGGCTCCCACCCGGAGGAATTCCTCAACCGGGAACCTACGCCAATGTCACTTCCTACCACCCAGAATATCCGCTGACCTGGTCCTATGGTGGGAACCAGAGCTTCTCCAATCCTGAGCACGGGGAGTCCCACATCCTGAACGAACAAGATAACGGCTCCATGGATGGCTTCTTTTATACGGATGGAGGGGAGGCGAATGGGCTCTTCCCATCCTACATTGTGGCGAACTCCCTCGGTTTGGCGGGTGAATATGGCGTGGCCGACAACTACTACACAGATTTTGCCGGACCCACGCTGCCGAATCGGTTGTACTACTACGGCATCTCTCCCGGTGCGGCGACAAGCGACAGCAATCCCCCGGGTGATGTGATCAATGTTCCGAACCTTCCGCAGGAACTCCAAAGTGCGGGGATCTCTTGGGCCTCGTATGATGGGAACTACAATGAGTATCCCGGCAGTTCGTGCACCTTTGCACTCTTCCCTACGGATCCCTGTTGGTATTTCACCTACCTCAACAGCTCGGACCCGGCGGCCCAATTGTCTCCTGAACTCTACTATGGATGGCTACAGAACGAATACAACACAACGGGAGCCATTCCCCAGCTGCAGTACTATAACAACATCTACGGGAACCTGACAGCGGGGACTCTCCCCAGTGTCTCTTGGTTTACCTCGGATTGGACCTGCTGCACGGAACATCCCTCGGATGCCAATACCTCCTTCATCGGAGGGAACGTGACCCAGGGACAGCAATCGTTCCTGAAGTTGGTCCACGCGGTCGAGGACAGCGCCTATTGGAATTCAACGGCGATATTCCTTACATACGATGAGGGGGGCGGATTCTTCGACTCAAGCCCGAGTCCGGTCGCAACCCCATACGGGACGGGTCTCCGCGTACCCTTGATCGTGATTTCCCCCTACGCAAAGGAAGGATACGTCTCGCATGAATTTTTGACCCCTTCCTCCTTGCTCCATTTCGTCGAGTGGAACTGGGGATTGCCCTCCCTCGGGTGGTTGGACAACGAGTCGAACCTTCCGTTGGATTTCTTCAACTTTTCCGAAACCCCTCGAGCCCCGCTGAGCCAGTCGGTCTATGGCTCCAATAACCAAACGTTCTCCATCCCTTGGGCTCCCCAGCCGGTGGGCGCTGGATTCCTTGGGAAGTACCAGCCCGCCCTATTGACGAACCATGACGTGAACTGGACGTTTCAGACAACCAACGTCATCACAAATCCACCTGTCCTGTCCGGGAACTCACTCTACGCGTGTGGTCTGGATGGGGTCCTCCGGAGCCTGAATCCGATCTCAGGTGCGCTCAACTGGGCCCGGTCTCTGGGTTCGGGATGCCGCTCATCCCCCACCGTTCTCCCGGGAGGAGGTGTTATCGCAACCACTCTTCGGGGTACGGTGGCTGCCTATAACTCAACGGGGAGTCTCGCATGGAACATTTCGCTTGACGCGCCCATATACAGCAATTTGACTTTGGTAGGGACCACCCTCTATGGAACCCTCCAGAATGGCTCACTCTTCGCCATAGATTCTTCTACCCACGCCCTGCTCTGGGAGAAGGCGGTCAGCCTAACTCCTCTCTACGCGTCCCCGGTCTATGACCCATCGGACCACTTTTTGCTCTTGAGCGCCACACGCGCCGGAGTCATCGCGGTGAACTTGACCGGGTCCGTCCAGTGGACGGCGCCCGTGCCCGGTGGGACCTTTGCCGCCGGTGCGTTGTGCGGGTCGAGCTACTATGTTACGAGCCCCGAAGGCGGACTTTACCCCATTTCTCTTCCCACCGGGACCGTAGGGACCCCTGCTCCGCTCAACGATTCGACGGCCACGCCCTTGTGTTGGGGGTCAGACCTTTACGTCGGAGACAATTCCACTTTCCGGGCGTTCTCTACCAGCCCATCGCTTACCCAGCTCTGGTCGAACACCACCCATAGCATGCAAGGTGGGTCGGCCGTGGTGTCGGGTTCCGACCTCGTTGTCGACACGCAAGGAGGCGCTATAGACTGGTTCTCACCGACCTCGAGCCACCCCGTGATCAGCCTCGAAAGCGGCACTTCCTTCTTCGGCTCCCCGCTCTCCACCCCCGAGTGGCTCTATTTTTCCGGGGAGGATGGGAACGTCTACGGGGTTGCGGATCGAGGGGCCATCCAAGTCTCTGTGGTCCCAACGAACGCCTCCGTAACAATCGGAGGGATTCCTCTCTCGACACCGGGAGGAAAAGGGGCCGTAACGGAGACTCCCGGATCATACACCGTGGCAGCTTCCGCTCCGGGATATGCCTCCGCGTCCATCCCCGTGACTGTCTTGCAGGGGAAGACCACTTATGCGAATCTCACACTGATTAAGAACGCGAGCCGGCCCTCGATCTCGAGTTTCATTGCGAACCCGTCCTCCATCGTGCTGGGGAACAGCACCATTTTCTCTGTGACCGTAACCGGCGGCACCCTTCCGTTCTCGTACGCTTATAGTGGATTGCCCGGTGGGTGTGCCACGGGGAGCCTAGCGAACTTGTCGTGTACCCCCACTTCCACCGGGTCGTACACTGTGCAGGTCAACGTCACGGATGCCAAAGGGTACTGGACGACCGCATCCACCACCTTGAACGTAAATGCCCCGAGTCAAGGCGGGCCGTCGATCACTACATTCACGGCGAAGCCAAACCCGGTCACGCTGGGCAGCAGCACCACCCTTTCTTTGGGCGTATCGGGCGGAACCGCCCCCTACGTTGAAAGGTACCAAGGGCTGCCCACCGGATGCCAGAGCCAGAGCACTGAGCAGCTCACCTGCACACCCACCATATCGGGAAGCTTCACGGTGGTTGTGACCGTCACCGACGCCCAAGGAAGATCTGCCAATGATTCGTTGGTCCTCGTGGTTCAAGCCCCGTCCGGTTATCCGACAGTATCCCTCGTGGCTACCCCCTCAAGCCTTGTACTCGGAAACTCGACCACCTTCACCGCATCGGCCTCGGGCGGGAAGTCACCGTACGCCTACGCGTACACCGGGCTACCCACGGGCTGTTCGAGTTCCAACATCCCGAGCCTGACTTGCACGCCGTCTGCGGCTGGCACCTTCACGGTCTACGTTACGGTCACCGATGCGAATGCACACACTGCATCGTCTTCGGTCACCGTAACGGTCAACTCACCACCCAATCACGTATCACCTCTCATGATCACCTCGTTCACCGCCTCAGTGAACCCGGCGACCGTGGGAAAGGCAGTCACATTGACCGTCACGGCGAGCGGTGGCGTGCCGCCGTACTCCTTCGCGTTTGGGAATCTCCCCTCGGGATGCACCACCGCAAATGCAAGCACGTTGAGTTGTATCCCACAAAGTAAGGGTACCTTCTTGATCACTGTCACAGTGACCGATGCCGACCGGAAGACCGCCCAGTCTAACCTCACCCTGCAGGTGCAGGCTTCGCAAGGGCAGAGCTCTGCGAGTCCGCTGTCGGGGAGCATCTTGTGGATCCTCATCGTCGTGATAGTGGCGGCCGTTGCAATTGCCGCATTCCTGGTCCTACGAAGAAGCCGGAAGAAGGGCCCGTCCGAGGCACCCTCACCGGCGTCGTCCGAAGCGGGGACGGAAACCCCCGCCCCATCCGCTCCACCTTCGGGAGAATGGAACGAGCCGTAGTCCACTTCGACGGAGCCTCCGCGTCCATCGGTGGGCACTATGTCGGCGGGTGGGGTTGTGTGGTAGAGGGACCCGGATTTGTCCACGAGGACTTTGGCAGCCTGCGACTTCCCGGTGACCTTGCCACGAACAATGTGGCCGAGTACACCGCGGCTGTAAAAGCCCTCGAATACCTCGTGGGCCGCGGTTTCTACGGGGTGGTAGAGGTCTATGGGGACAGCCAACTCGTTATCCGGCAGTTTTCCGGCGAATACCGGGTCCGGGCATCCCACTTAAAACCCTACCACGAACGGCTCTTGGCACTGGCGCAAGAGTTCTCCAAGGTGACCTTCACGTGGGTTCCTAGGGAGGAGAATTATCGGGCTGACGCTCTGAGCAAGCGGGGTCTTGGCTCCCCGACCTGAGGGCTGACTGCAGTTCCGAGATCAGCTCTCGAACGGAGGCAACTCTTGGGACGACCACGTGTGCGACCCCGGCCCGTTCCAAGGCTCGAGCCGTTGTCGGGCCGATGGCCCCGAAGAGGATTTGCGAGAATTCCGGTTCGAGGGATCGACCCGCGCCTTCAAGGTACCCTTGGAAGGCTCGCACCGTGTTCTCCGTGGTGAAGCCGAGCGCCCGTATCTGCCCCGTAGCGAGAAGACGGGAGAGCTCTTCCTCGGCGCTTCCGCTGCGTTCCTCCCCGTAGACAGGTATTTCTTCGACCGGGATACCTCCCGCATCGAGCTCACGCAACATGTCTTGGCGATGGGAGATATTGGCGGGCCAGAGGACCTTACGCGCCCCTCGGGATCGGACCGCGGCTGCTAAGGACCGGCCGTCCGCCTGGGGAGGAATGAGGTCGACGGATATCCCATGACGCCCGAGCTCCTCGGCCGTCTGACCCCCGATCGCAGCCACACGCCACGGGTTGAAAGGGTTCGCTTCGGAAGGCGGATCCGGGTCCACTTCCATGAACGCCAGGGCAAACCGCACCGCGTTGGCGCTCGTGAACAC
>JAKBKR010000143.1 GCA_021832495.1 bacterium
GATCACCAAATTCCCCCTGCTGGAGTCGGAGCGGGGCCGGCGGAACTGACCCGGACGGCCGACTGTGGGTCGCCGGGGGACCGGCAAACGGTGGAGTCGACTCTGGCCACCCTGTAGGTACTGGTCCGGTTACGGATGACCGCTCCCGCCGGGGCTCTCCACCTTCAGGGCTCTCCGTCTAAGTCAGTCGTTCGCATCGGGGGCCCTGCCCAAAGTCACGGACTGTCCCGCTCCCCGTGCCAACGTTGTGGATGCGAAGATCCTCCGAGCGGGAGAGCAGCGGCTCGTCAAGAACGTCGGCAATGACCCTGCGCAATTTGTGGTCGGCGCCTAACTCTCGATGTTCTTCACTATGTCCGGGGCAGACGAACCGCCCTCGAACAGAGTCCCGTCAGTTGCAACCCTGCCGCAGCGACGTAACCGGCGCACCCTCCTCCTTCGCGGGCTCTACGCGCTGGTAATTGGAGCGAGCCCTTTGGGAGGGGTCCACCTGTCCTGGTGGCCGACGGTTGCGACGTGACCGAATCTTACCCCATTTTCCGGCGTGGCGTACTACGTCCGTCCCCTACGAGGTGAGCTCGAAGAGCTCCGTTGGTACCCCCGCGGGTTCCTCGAAGCGGAGACTTCCCGGTGGGAAGCCGAGCCGGGCGCTGGGGCAGGAGAACCCTCTCCGGGGTTCTTGCGGCGTGGGCCCTAAGCGCCGCTAGGGAATTCTCGAGGAGGCGACGCTGACCCTTTCGGAGGTGCTCTCCGAAGGTGGAGCGGGAGAGTCCGACGGCGGCCGAAACGGTTCCCCACCGAACCCGGGAGGGCACGTCGAACAGTCCGGCGTCCCAAGCGGCCACGAGGTACCGTGCCTGGGCGGAGGTCATCCCTTCCGTCAGGTGGGCGGAGGTCGACTGCAGTTCACGGAAGGTGTCCAATCCGACCTGGGAACTCAACGAGAGCAGTTCGACGGGACCCGTTCGCCGCAAGCTCGTCGCGAACGCACGAAGCTCATCTTGGCTTCGTGCGAGAACCCGAAAGCTCTCGGACTCGCCCTGGACGACGATCGGCGGCACGATCCAGACCCCCGAACGGCCGGCGAGACCCTCGATCGATTGGGGGTCGGTCCAACCGAGGTCGGGGACGAGGGCGAGTGCTTCGGAGTCTTCCAGGGCAAGAGCCGTGGCGCGGAAGACCTCGTGCACGAGGGCGATGAGCTTCCGAATGCCGCGGCTGGATCGGTTCGAAAGAAGGAGCACGCTTCGGCCGGGGTCGAACCACCGGAGCATCGTGGAGCCCGGCACTTCGATCGACACCTCCTGGTAAGGGCACGGATGGGTTGTGCGGAGGCGGCCCTCCACGAGGCTCATGGCGGGGACAACGTCGCTGCCGGTATTTCTATAGAGCCGCCCCTGGGCGGCTCAGCAACTATCACCTCGAGCAGAATCGTCCGACCGAAACGGCCGAGGCCGAGGGAAGGAAGATGACGGTGGACTTCGAGCTGACCAGAGCACCCAGCTACCGGGTCGCGTCGATCGTGCGGGTGGGCCCCTGGAAGGAGAACAATCTTCGGAGCGAGTTCGAGGAACTCGAGCATTGGGCGAAGCGCCAGGGAGTACGAACGGGAACCTACGTCTTTCTCGAGCGAGGGAGCCGCCGATGGGAGGCCTGTCTGGAGATCAAGGGAAGGGCCAAGGCCGAGGGCCGGATCCGGCTCAAGACCCTCCCCGCAACCTACGTCGCCAAGGTCGTCTTCAACCCCGACCAGGTTGCCTCGCGAGTCGTCTACCACGGCCTCAGCGACTGGACGCGTTGGCGCAAGAAATACGGGGAAATTCGGTCCGTAATCGGCCCCCGCGAAGTGTACTCCGGGAATCCCTGGAAGGACCAGCGGGCCTGGGCGCATTGCGAGGTCCAGTTCGTGGTCCGGAAGTAGCCCGGCACCATAGGTTTTCGGTTTAGCCAAACCCGCCCCCTCGGAACCGCTCTTGGGTCCGGTTCGGGTCGCGAGCCCGTAGATCGAGCCGCCCGACGAGCTCGGCGACGGGCTGGGAGATCACTTTCCGTCTCCCCAATCGGTGTAGCAGGGGCATCAGGAACTCCCGGCTCTCGTCGCGGAGCACCCGCGACCGTCGGAGCGGCGAATACCGGAACCCCTCCTCGGGCGGCTTCTGCTCGACTTAACCGAGAACGCATGGGCGCTTAGACTCCGCACCGACCTTCGCTTGCCCCCCGAGCAGGAACCGCCGTGACCCCGTCCCTGCTTCATCTGCACGAGCACCGGCTCGACGATCGTCTTCCACCGTAGATGGTCCCATTCCCACTGAACCCCCTCTGGCCACCCCCGCTTCCACCGCAGGGCAGGTCCTCGCTCCTCGCGCTCCCGCATGGAACTGATTCTAGGCTTAGGAGCCACCGTGCTCACGGCCAAACCTAAAGTCCCCCCCCTTGGCCTTTGAATGGCATGCCGGTCCGCGGGTGGTTCCGGCATTCGTCTCCGGGCGTGACCGGCCTCACCGTGGCGGCCGCGGCGGTCATCGGAGCGCTGCTGGTCGTGGCCGGTCTGGGGCTGACCGGTGGTCTATCGACCCGGACCCATGCGCTTGCCGAGCCGCCGAAGCTTCCCGGCGACTTTGGTCCCCGACTGGAGCTGGCGATCAGTTCCGGGAACGGATCCCTGCCGACCAACAACACGACCATCACCGTCCAGATCTGGTCGGCGGTACCCTCCGGCTTTGCCTCGGGGGGGATGGAGCTTCAGAACATCTCGGCAAGCCGCCAGCAGTCGAACGGGTTCGAGGATCGCCTGTTCAACTGGACCGAGAACGGTTCGTCCACGTCGGTGCCTCGGGCCGGGTTCCTGAGCCCGAACTTCGACACCTTGGCGGGGGAGTGGGCGGCCCTGCTCGGGCGGGACTCGGGATCGAACTACCCCTCCGTGACGGTGATCGGGACCGAGTCGGTGCGGGTGGGATCGAATCTGTCGATCTACCAGTACTACAACAATCTGGACTACAACCCGAGGGACGTCCCGGTGGTGTCGGTGAACTCGACGGAGTATAACTCGACGGCGGTGGAGGGTTGGTTCAACGGGACCGGGATCGAGCCGCAGAACTACTCGAAGCTCGAGTTGACCGATCTGGAGTTGCCGCTCGCGCTCGAGTTCCCGCGCACCCCGAGTGAAGTGATTCCGCTGGCGAACGGGAGCGCGGGGGAAGTCCCTCGAGATTTGACGCAGAAGGGGTCCGAGGGCTGTCGGTATGCGACGGAGACGGAGTCGTGTACGACGACGTACTACTCGACCTATCCGACGGTGACAACGAACACGCTGGTACACACCTCGTTCGTGAACGGGACCCTGCCGCTGTTCGGGGTGCACATTGGACGGAACGCCGACCCGGGGAAATCCGAAATCTCACTTTTTGCCACGGTCTATGTCATCAACGACACCATTGAGCTCAACTCGGTGCAGACGACAGTCTCAGCGACCGGGCAGACGAGTTCGACAATGAGCACGTCCCCCTCTTTCCTTTACATCGCGAACGCCACGGGCTCCGGAGGCGGCGGTGTGTGGTCTGCGCTCCCCACGAACATCACGGAAACCGGCGGAACCAACGCGAGTACCGCAGTGAACCGGACGACCGCGTTCGCGGGGATCCAGGGGGTGGAGTATTCGTTCCAGCACTACAATCAGACGTCGTACAACTACCGCGACATCTGGGAGAGGTACTGTTGTCCGGGCCCGACGGGGATCATCATCTGCCAGACGACCCTGAAATCCCAGACCCTGACGTCAGAGGTCCACGGGGGGTTCACGGACGGGTCGATCGTGAACATCAACAGCACGGCGGGGCTGCAAGTCGAGGCTTCGTTCGAGCCGATCTACGTGGCGTGGGTCGTCCAGGCGCTCTACAGCTCCTCGCATCACCTGAATGTGAACCTGACGACGAGCGGAGCGGAGTCGAGCTATCAGGCCTCCACGTTGTGGGCGCAGACCACAGGCTACCTTTCGGCGGCGAACGCGTTCGGTCAGGCCGCCTCGTTGCTCTTGTCATTTTCTTCGGCGTTGGGGTTGGGGCTCGCGTTGGCGGATACGATTGCAGCCACGAACGGGGCCGACTTTGACGCATCGGAGCCGGCGGTGGTGGCGGCTTCCCTGGCGCTGATCCATCTGACGATCGAGATGACAGCCAGCCTACTATCGACCTTTTCGTCGATCAGCGCAGTGACGGGGACGAATGCGCTGCTGCTGGGGTGTGGGTTTTCGAACGTTCCGACTTTTAAAGCAGGTTCCGGGTACGCCCTGACCTACTTTGAGAGCAGCAATCCCGTCACGGCTTCGTTTGACGGGAACAGCTACAGTTTCGAGGCGCCAATGAACTATCTCAATGCCACGGCCATCCTGGGTTGATGGGTGCCACCCCGGTGTAGCCGGAGCGTTTCCCGTTGCCGACACCCCAGAGTTGACCCCCTCCCCAGAAGGACACCGTAACCCGGGACGTCCGTTCCCTTAAAAACCCAGGGACCTGTTTCGTTCGACCGCGGAGGGGGGACCGAGCGACCCCGTTCACCCGGAGCCTCCACCGAGGTGTTCACTGTTTCACGACCTCCTTCGCGGGCTTATGTAGGCCGATCATCCTGGCTCGGTCGATGACCGGGGCGCACCCCACCGAGCAGCTCGTGGTTCCGGGCGGAGCCCTCGCCTACCAGGTGGCCGGAGAGGGCTTCCCCATTGTGCTCCTCCATGAGGGGATCGCCGATCGCCGGATGTGGGACCGGGAGTTTCCCCTCCTTGCGCGACACCATCGGGTCGCGCGCTACGATCTGCGCGGCTACGGGGGTTCTTCACCCGCCACATCCGACTACTTTCCGGTCCGGGATCTGGGCGCCCTGATCGACCAGGTGCAGATGGAGCGGCCCCTGATCGTAGGCCCCAGCATGGGAGGGAAGATCGCCCTCGACTTCACCTTGGCCCATCCTGAGAGGGTGGGCGGCCTCCTCCTCATCGCCCCCGGATACTCGGGGATGGACTATGCCCATGTCCCGGGGGGCCGAGCCACATTCGAGCGGGACGAAACGCTCTCCAAGGCGGCCTCGGAGGCCTGGTCGGCCGGGCATCTCGAGCAGGCGACGGAGCACCTGCGCCAGTTGTGGGCCTCCGCGGTGACGGGGAGTTCACTCGAGCTGTTCCGGAGCATGGTCCGAGAGAACGCCCCGGAGGTCTTCGAAGACCGCTCCGGCCGGCACGAGCGGTCGGAGGGCGGGCCGGCCGCGGAGCGGCTGAGCGAGATCCGAACGCCGACCCATATCCTGGTCGGGGACCGCGACAACCCGGCGATGCCGCATCTCGCCAACTTCCTGGCCCGCGGGATCGTGGGGGCGCGGGTCGAGATGGTCCCCGGCGCCGATCACCTCCTGAACCTGTCCCGTCCCGGTGCCTTCGACTCCGCGCTCTCGAGCTTCATCGCCCGGATCCGGGCATCGACGCGCTGATGGCGACCCAATGGCGGGCTTCGAGCCTCACTCTTTCCCTGCCGCCGGATCTCCGACCGCTCCCGTTCGCGTGACGGAAGAGGGCGGTCAGGTTCCCGGACGCCTCCGGGAAGGGTCCGATCCCCCGGGCCCGAGCCGCCGCGGTGGGGGTCGAAGGAGCGATCGAGACCTGTCGGTCTTGAAGGGCCGTCCGGAGTAGCCCCGATCCACTCGCGGAGCGGATTCGGCGGGCGCGTCGCGCCTCCGTGCCGACGTCGAGCGAAGCCTGCACCGGTCGAAGGGTCGTGGCGGTTCGTCACGTCGGCGCGGAGGACGCCGATGCCAGGGGGGTGTTGCCCCGCCGACGGCGGCGGCGTGACGCCCGGCGCCGGCGGCTCATCGGGATGCTGCGCGGGGACGGGAGCACCCCTCCCGCCTCGTCGCTGCCGTAGAGCGCTTCGACCGTGACCGGGTGGCTGTCGAGCCACCGGATCCCGTCGACGTAGGCGCCGAACGCCTCGAGGGAGGTGAACAGCGGG
>JAKBKR010000144.1 GCA_021832495.1 bacterium
GGTGGCTACTCCGGATCCGGTTCCGTGCTGTCCGCGGGCCGGGTCCAGACCCCGACCCTCGCACTCCTTGTGGACCGGGACAAGGAGATCCGGACCTTCGTACCCCAGCCCTTTTGGGAGATCTCGGTGACGGCGGAATACAACGGTGAGACCTTTGAGCTCCGACACTCCCACGGTCGTTGGTTCGATGCCAAGGAGGCCGACGCAGTCCACAAGAAGATGTCCCGGGCCAAGGAGGCCAAGGTCGATGAATTTACCGAAGAAGAGGAGAGCGTCCGTCCTCCGATCCCCTTCAGCACCACCCTGTTCCTCGCGGAGGCAACGCGACTTGGCCTCTCGGCCTCCCACGCCATGCGGGTGGCAGAGGACCTGTACACCGGTGGCACAATCAGCTACCCGCGTACGGACAACACGGTGTATCCTCGTACGCTCGGTCTGCGCGGTATCCTCGAGATGCTGGCGGAAGGCCCGTTCTCCAAGGAGGCGAAGTATGTACTTTCCCAAGAGAAGCTGCGGGCCACCCGGGGCCGAATGGAGACCACGGACCACCCCCCCATCTATCCGACGGGAAAGTTCGACCTGAAGAGCCTGGCTACCGACCGAGGGCGGGTCTACGAGCTCGTTGCCCGGAGGTTCCTCGCCACGACCGCTCCCGATGCCAAAGGCATCCGGCGGAAGGCCAGTGTCTCGGTGGCTGGTGAGATCCTCGAGGGGTCCGGGTTCCGGTTGACCGACCGCGGTTGGTACGACGTGTACCCCTACTACGAGGCCAAGGAGAACGACTTCCCACGCCTCACCCCCGGGACCACGGTCAAGATACTCGAGGTACGCATGCACGAGGGGCGGACGGAGCCACCCCGAAGATACTCCCAGGGCGGACTCATCCAGGAGATGGAGAAGCTGGGCCTCGGTACAAAGTCGACGCGCCATGAGATCATCCAGAAGCTGGTGGAGCGGCGCTACATCATGCCCAAAGGGCTAGAACCCACCTCGAGCGGTCTCGCCGTGACCGAGGCCCTGGAGACTAACGCTAGCCTCGTGACGAAACCCGAGATGACGAGCCGGCTCGAGGAGGATATGAGCTTGATCGCGGCAGGGACGCGGACACTGGATGCCGTGGTCACCGAGTCCCGGGACATGCTTCGGGAGATCTACCAGGTTCTCCGGGAGAATGCGGAGGGCGTACGGGACACTCTCACAGGAGCTCTGGATAAACAACACTTGGTCGGGCTATGCGTGAAGTGCGGTGGTCCGCTCCGGATACACACTTCCCCTCGAGGCCGCCGGTGGGTCCAATGCGCGAACAACCCACGGTCGTGCACGGCGAGCTATCCGCTGCCCTCCTCGGGGCACATCGAGCCCTGCGGAGAAGTGTGTCCGAAGTGCCATGTCCCCATGGTGCGAATCGTCCACCGCGGACAGCGCCCCAAGAACTACTGCATCAACCCGGAATGCGAAACGCATCAGCAGGAGTATTCGTTCGGCACGTGCCCGAAGTGCTCGTCTCCCCTCCAGATCAAGTATTCTTTCCGGGGTAAGCGCTTCGTCGCCTGCAGCGGGTTCCCGAACTGCCGTGTGAGCTACCCGTTGCCCCAGAACGGTCGGCTTGACCGACACCCCGAGGCCTGTGGTGCCTGCGGAGCACCGATCGTGACCGTGGTCCGGTCGGGTCGCCCTCCGTGGACCATCTGCATCAATATGGAATGTTCCACTCGAAAGCAAAGCTATATAGGCACTGACACAGTGGCAAATCCCAAGGCGAAGGCCGATGGAAGCACCAAGAAGCGGAGTGGACGCAAGCGTAGTACTCCCAACGTACAACGAAGCGGCCATGGTCGGACCCGTGCTCAGACAACTGGATGAGGTCCTCTCCCGAGAGAGCTTCCGTTCAGAGATCATACTTGTTGATGACAATTCCCATGACGGGACGGTCGAGATCGCCGAGAAGCTCTCGCTTCGCACCCCCTTGCGGATCATCGTCCGGACCGAGGAACGGGGGCTCGCTTCGGCCATCCTGAAGGGCTTCAATGAGGCTCACGGTCGGGCAGCCCTCGTCATGGACACGGACGGGAGCCACCCCCCCTCCCTCGCACCGACACTCATCCGGGTCGTGCTCTCAGGCGAAGCCGAGATGGCCATCGCCAGCCGTTACGTAGAGGGTGGTTACGTGGTCAACTGGCGCATGGACCGCCGGCTCCTGAGCGCGGCGGCGACCCTCATGGCACTTCCGTTGACCAATGGCCTGCGTGTGCAAGATCCGATGAGCGGGTTCTTTGCTGTCCACCGGGGTGTCTTGGCCCGGGCACCCGTGCGGCCCATTGGCTACAAGCTCGGATTCGAGATCCTCGTCCGGTGCCGACCGAAGCCCGTTGTCGAGATCCCCTTCGTCTTCCACGATCGGATCGCCGGATCGAGCAAGCTCAGCTTTCGTCAGATTGCCGACTACGTCTGGCATGTCGGCAGCCTCTACCGGTTGGCGTACCGACGACTGTGGGAGCCCCCCACCCGCCATACCGTCCCGTAGGGGTCTCTGGCAAGGGTTAACTAACCTCGCCGATGAGGTGGACCGAGGGAACTCATTCGCATGGCCGGGTCGAAAGGGGCGACATCGTCGACCCGAAGGAGCGCACGGATCCTTGCCGGTGTGACGTTCGGTTTCTTTAGCGGCCTCTCCGTCATCGTCGGCGCTTACGTTGCCGGTGACCTTTCCCTCCTGGGGGACTTTTCCCAAGCCCCATACCTCATCCTCGGTCTCGTCCTCGGCGGTGTCGTCCTTCCGGTCCTCCCCGCCGTGACTTTCCACCGACGCCGCCTCTATGGAGCGATCTGGGCTGTTGCGGGCTTGGCGATTACGGTGGCGGCCGGCGTGTGGAACACCCTCGATCCGGTGACGACAAACCTCGAGTTCGTCTTCCGTGGCTTCCTCTCAGCGGGACTTGTACTCTGGGTTACCGCCCTTTGGGGGATCCTGTGCACCTCGCCTTGGAGTCCTGTGGAGACCTCCCCCCGGAAGCTCTGGGCCGCCGCATCGATCGGCTCGACCGCCCTCGTTCTCCTAGGTTCAGTGCTCTACATCGCGCAGAACTACGCCTATTTCCCCGAGACGATCCTCCTCCTCGAGGGGATCGCCGCGGTCTTCGTCGTAGCCCTTAGCCTTTGCGCGAGAAGAAAGGATGCGGTTGTCCGGGAGAACGGAAAGAGCGATCCGCCATTGGCCCGGACTTCCGCGGCCTCGCCTACCCAAACTCCCGGTATCGTCCTCCCCATTCTTCTCGTCTTGCTCATCGGGCTGTCTCCCGGTGCACTGAGTGTGGGCATTGCCCTACCCCACACCGGTGACAACGTCCACATTGCGATGAAACCGTCGGACTCCCCGGCCACTCCCATCCACCATGTCGTGATGATGATGCTCGAGAACCACGCCTTCGACAACATCTTTGGCATCTACCCTTCGGACCCGCAAACCGCTTCTTCCGGGATCGCCAACAACCTGTCCCGACCCCTGAACCTGCTTTCCCTCCCTTCCATCCCCTCATTTCTGTCGCCCGTGTCGAATGGGACCTTCGATGCCGGAGGCCCCATCGAGGGCTACAGTGCCTACCACCTCGATGTGGACGGAGGTAAGATGGATGGATTCCTCCAGAACTCGGGACCGGCGGCCGTGACGTACCTCACATCAAGCCAAGTGGCGCCGGAGTGGGATTGGGCCGAGGAATACGCCATCGGGGACAACTACTTTGCCCCCATGCTCACCGAGACGAACCCGAACCGGCTGTACTCCTACTGCGGATTCAGCCCCGTGATCAACGATTATGGCCCGCCACCGGAGATCCCGTACGACCAATGCATATTCTCGGAGCTTGGGGCCGCCAATGTGAGCTTCGGCTACTACCTCCAGAATCCCTCCGCAGGGATAGGGGACCTCAGCTACCTCACGGGAGTGTCTTCCGGCACTTCGTGGATCCACCCCTATCCGGATTTCTTTGCCCAGGCCTCGGCGGGTACTCTCCCGAGCGTCACTTGGATGCAGCCGGTCGATGGCGGGGTGGGTGCGAGCTACGACCAGCTTCCGGACACGCTGGGGGGCACGATGTGGCTCCTCCGGGTGGTGGATTCCCTGATGCAGAGCCCGGATTGGAACAGCACAGCGATCTTCATCACATACGATGAGGGCGGTGGCTTCTACGATCAGGTCGCCCCCCCCACGCTCGATGGAGAACCTCTGGGCCAACGGATCCCCTTCATCGTGATCAGCCCCTTTGCGAAAGAAAACTATGTTTCCCACACCCTTCTCAACCATGGCTCCATGCTCGCCTTCATCGACTACAACTGGCACTTACCGGCCTTGAACGGCTTTGTGGCGGATTCAGGGCTTCCCCTCGACTTCTTCGACTTTGGCGCTGCTCCGCGGTCCCCGGTCATCCTCTCTTCGGCCGAAGGCTTCCCCGTGCCTCCATCTGTCCCATTCTCGACGCAGGGAACGCATGTTGCGTCGCTTTCGGGTCTGTTCCCCCAGCCGCTCCAGATCCCGATCTCAGATCTGAACTATGCTCGCCAGGGCTTGACGAACCAGACCTTGGCGGGAATGGGAGCCTCGCTGTATGTCACGACGAACTTTGCCACGAGCGCGTTCTATGAGTCGCCCCTGACGCTGGTGTTGGTCCTCGAGGTTGAGCTCGGGGTCATTCCCTTCCTTGTGTTCCGGGCCCGACGGGCGGTCCCTCCCCAGGGTGGGGCTCCCCCGAACGCATCCCCGCCCCCCTCGGAACCGAAGGAGAAGGCATAAGAACCAGACTGGCTGTGGCCCCGGGCGTGGGTCCGTAGCTCAGACCGGCAGAGCAAGCGGCTCTTAACCGCTTGGTCCAGGGTTCGAATCCCTGCGGGCCCGCCACTATCCGGGTTCTGACCGTGAATGCCCTCGAAGACGGTCCGGGGTTTTGACACCCTATCCACTTGTTCTTGGCAATGAAGGCACGCCTAGACAATTTGATATATGTATTGAACTACATGTAGGATATGTCGACTCACACAGTGGCTCTCAACGATGAGGCCTATCGCAGACTGCGAGATTCACGGGAGAAGGGAGAATCGTTCAGCAAGGTAATTGTGCGCCTTACTCGTCCCCGGAAACACCTGGCGGACTTCTCAAGGGCCTGGGGAGACCTGTCTCCGGAGGACTACGCTGAGCTCGAAGAGGCTCGACAGCACCGGAAGGAATTGGGTCGAGATCGAACCCGTCGGCTCCTATCAGAGGGGGGAACTTGAGTTGGAGTGCGCCGATTCTTCCTTTGTCATCGATGTCCTCCGTGGAGAGCCGCGGGCCCTGAAACATGTTGGGAAACTCCGAACTGCCGGACGTAGCGTGGCTCTACCTGCTCCGGTGATCACGGAAGTCATGTTGGGAGGCTTAGCACGGGGAGGGAATCACCTTGCTCAAACACTCGAACTCATTGCGAGCCTCGATGTGCTTCCGGTAGATGCAGAATCAGCCTCCGAGGCAGCCCACGTGGGATTCCAGATGGCACGGATGGGCAAGACCCTCGACCTGGAGGACCTTCTCATTGCTGGAATCGTCATTCGGCACCGATCGGTGTTGATCACTCGGGACTCTGACTTCGATGCGATCCCGGGGCTCGCAGTCATACATTATTGACCCCCGTCGCTCTCAACGCACCCCTTTGCCCTATCCCGAATCCTCCCTTATGCGACACCCCGGTTCCACTTCGTCGAGCCCCGTCTCAGCTCAAGTAGCGAGAGCGTTACAAAGTGTTGGGGAATGGTCTCTGGACAGGCCACTTTTTAAACCCGGCTGCGTTTCGTTAGCACACTCCACACTCTGAATGAACAACAACTTTGGTCGATTGTCATCTTCCTTTCTCCCACGGGTCACCCCGATGGTGGTCCTACTGGTACTCCTCGGCACATCGATCGCCGTGGCATTCACAGAAAGCCCCGATCCGCC
>JAKBKR010000145.1 GCA_021832495.1 bacterium
CGGAAGGTCTCCAAGATCGATGATCGATACTATCTGAAGACGGTCACCCGAGACGTCCGGTTTAACATTCCCCTCTCGGTGTGGTTTCAACTGACGGATGAGGAGCAAGCTATCATCCCGAACGGTAAGCCTAAACTGAGTGAAAATATCACCGTCCAGTCCTTACAATTGCTAGGAGCAATATTAAGCCAAGACAAAGACAGCACTTTGGATCGGATTCGCCGAACTCCACCTGAAAAGCGTAGCAACGCCGATAAACAGCTCTGGGACTTACACTTAACCCCATAGAACGGCAAGTCTGGAGCTCTCGCTAGTGGACCCATCAGTGTACCGTAACAACCGGGACCTGTTGGCAGAGGCCCCGTCCGGCTTCCGGGGGCTACCAGTCCCCCACCCGGTTCGTCCCAAAGGCTCAGAGGGGCATAGGGACGCACCTTTGGCCCCTCAGGATTGCCTGCGGGACGTGCCTTGAACAGGAGTATTGATTAAGTCGAGCAGGGATTCAGCTCTGCCACCTGCGTCCCTGAGTTCCCTTCAGCAGCTATTGCCGTTTCCGTGGGGCAAAGGTCATCATTCACTTCTCGCTTCCACCTTCTTGATGGTCGATTCTTCGGAATGGCTAGCCATTGTTCTGGGTGCAATCGCGGTGTGCATCGCCCTGTGGGATCATATCGCTGACTCGTTTCTCCTCCGATTCGGATGGCATGTGTCCGCGTCAAGTACATACACCTTAGGTCCACCAGGTGCGAGCACCCATGTCAATGGTTCTTCATCCGTATTGGTGAGACGAGTTTCAGTACAGTGGACGGTGAAAAACAGACTCTCTTATCCTGTTAGAGCGAGCTTTAGTTATCGAGATGTGCCGAAAGCCAAGGTGATGTGGACGCAACTCAGTGGGGATCTTATTGGTATTCTGAGAAGCACAGAATTCCTCCTCCCGCCCCACCAGCCCTTAGCGATGTGCTTCAATATGGAAGTCATGCAAGATTGGTCTGGCACCTTCGCACCCTACATTGGTCTCGCAGTACCCGGTAAGCGACATACCATCTCCGGGCGCGTGGTCAACTTACCCGATACGACTAAGGAGCCTTGAGCACCGCCATGCTCCCGTTGAGGGGGGGCAAAGCATGACCTAACCCTCGTCTTCCTCATCGTCGCTTCCAATTCGGTCGAGGACCCAACTGATTGCCTTGGCTATATCCTTCTGTCGTTTCCATTGCTCCTTTTCCCGCTCAAGCTCAAGCTTCAATCGCCGTCTTTCCTCTGCTTTCTGTTTGAGTAACTCAGATTGTGATGGGGATCGAACGTTCGGATACGCGGCGGGTATCTCTGAGGTTGGAGCCTCACTCTTGATTGGGGAAAGAGACTGCCGTGGAGCTACCGTTGGTCTCTTGGCGGACGAAGTTCTTGTGCGTCGTCTTGAAATGTATGGAAGCGACTTGGTAAGCGTCTCAAGGAGATGCCGTTGTTTACGCGCCTCCCACCAAGTAAGCGCGGCGAACCCAATGGCAATTGCTGCCAGGGGAGTTGAGATCGGGTCGACCACATTGCCTCAACTTCTCGTTCAGGTCCACTCCGCGCAGAGCAATTCCGCTTGCTGAAGCACCGTCTGTGTCGCTGCCTCCTGCCCGCTTGGCGGGTATCCCCGCTCCTTGAGAATCCGCTTGACATACAGCCGCAACTTTGCCCTTACGGTCTCCTTGACCGTCCAATCGATGCTGACGTTCTTCCGAACCGTCTCAACAAGCTGCTTCGCGATCTCGCGGAGAGACGGCTCGCCCAGAACGTCAACGGCGGTCCCGTCGGCCGCGATGAGTGCATCATAGAACGCCTCCTCCTTTGGCGTAAGCCCGAGCATGGCTCCTCGGTCTCGGGCGTCCTTCATGGACTTTGCGAGGTCGATGAGCGATGAAATGACCTGGGCGGCGTCGATGGAGCGATTCTGGTACTTGCGGATGGTCGCTTCGAGCATCTCCGAGAATTGTCGGCTCCGGACAAGATTCCGCTTGGACCAGGCTCTGGTCTCGTCGTTGAGCAACTTCCGAAGGACTTCGAGAGCGAGGTTACGATAGGGCAGGCGCATCACTTCGTCCAAGAACTCGTCCGAGAAGATCGAGAGTTCGGGCTTCTTCAGCGCCGCCGCTGAGAAGATGTCGACGACCTCGTCCGAGACCACCGCCTTCGAGACGATCTGACGGACGGCACTGTCGAGTTCCTCGGGAGTCTTCCGCCCCTCCACGGTTGCCTTCGCCAAGGCAGCACGGACGGCCTGGTAGAAGCCTACCTCGTCTCGAATGGCGAGAGCCCGCTCATCAGGGACCGATAGCGCGAATGCCTTCGATAGGTCGGTGACCGCCTTGAGGTAGCGTTTTTCGCCATCCTCCTGACCGAGGATGTGCTGCATCGCTCGTGGGATGGTCTTCAACCGCTCGTTGGGGGTTCCTAAGAAGTAGGGCTTCGAATCAAACCCGTGGAACATGTCGCGGACGATCTCGTAGTGCTTCTGCATCAGGCGGACCGCCTCGTCAACGGGAACCCCCGCGCGGTCCTTGTCCTGAGCGGAGTAGTCGGCGAGCGCTCGCCTCAAGTCCTCCGCGATTCCGAGGTAGTCGACGATAAGCCCACCGGGCTTGTCCTTGAACACACGGTTGACCCGAGCGATGGTCTGCATCAGGCCGTGCCCGCGCATCGGCTTGTCGATGTACATCGTGTGCAACGAAGGAGCATCGAAGCCCGTTAGCCACATGTCGCGGACCATGACGATCTTGAACGGGTCGTTGGGGTCACGGAAGCGCTTCGCAAGTTCCTCACGCCTCTGCTTGTTTCGGATATGTACCTGCCATTCGGGCGGGTCGTGAGCAGAACCCGTCATTACGACCTTCATTGAACCCTTCAGGTCATCGGCATCGACCCACGATGGACGGAGCTTCGCGATCTCATTGAACAAGTCGACGCAGATTCGGCGGCTCATGCAGACGACCATCGCCTTCCCTTCAAGACCGCCAGGACCCGTCCGTTTCTCCCTATGGTTAACAAGGTCCTTCGCCAGCAGTCGGAGGCGACGAGGGGTTCCGACCATCGCCTCGATCTGCGCCCACTTCCGCTTCAGGCCCTCCTTGGTCGTCTCCTCCTCGCCTTCCGTGACCTCCTCGAACTCGGGGTCGATGTGGGGCACCTCTTCCTTCTTGAGTTCGAGTTTGGCGAGCCTTCCCTCGTAGTAGATCGTGACTGTGGCTCCGTCCTCGACGGCACGGTGGATGTCGTAAGTGTCGATGTAGTCGCCGAAGACGGCTCGCGTGTTCCTGTCCGCCTTCTCAATGGGGGTCCCTGTGAACCCGAGGAACGAGGCGTTGGGTAGCGCCTCCCTCATGTGTCGGGCGAAGCCGTCGATAAAGTCGTATTGGCTGCGATGGGCCTCGTCCGCGATGACAACGACGTTCCGCCGCTCCGTAAGTAAGGGATACTTCTCCCCCTTCTCGGGAAGGAACTTCTGGATCGTAGTGAACACAATCCCGCCCGATGCAACCTTGAGGAGTTCCTTCAGTTGCTCACGGCTCTCGGCTTGGACGGGGGTCTGGCGGAGGAGGGACTGGCAAACCGAGAACTTACCAAAGAGCTGCCCGTCAAGGTCATTGCGATCCGTCAGCACCACGAGAGTCGGATTCGCGAGAACCGGATGCCGCGCAATCTTCGCGGCGTAGAATGTCATGGTAAGGCTCTTCCCCGAGCCTTGGGTGTGCCAAACGACCCCTACGCGCTTGTCGCCCTTCTCCGACGCGGCCCTGACGGTTGCCTCGACTGCTCGGTTGACCGCGTGGAACTGGTGGTAGGCGGCGGCCTTCTTCGAGATTGTGTTGCCATCGTCCTCGAAGACGATGAAGTTCCGAAGTAGGTCGAGGAACCGCCCCTTCTCGAAGACCCCTCGAACCAGGGTTTCAAGTTCGAGGCTACCCTTTGGTGCAATCTCCGTTCCATCGACCGTTCGCCAAGGCATGAACCGTTCGAGGTTCGACGTGATACAACCCAAGCGAGCCTCGGTCCCGTCCGAAATAACGAGTAGCTCGTTGGTTTGGAAGAGAGAAGGAATCTCGGCTTCGTAAGTCTGAAGCTGCTGGTAGGCGGTCCCAATGGTCGCCTCCTCGTCGGCGGGATTCTTGAGTTCAAAGACACCTACTGGAAGACCGTTGAGGAAGACGACCAGATCGGCTCGGCGGCTGTGCCCGTTCTCGATGACGGCGAACTGGTTTACGACCAGCCAGTCGTTCTTCTCTGGGCGGTCGAAGTCGACGAGCCAAGCCTTGTCCCCCCTGATTCGTCCGTCCTTGCCGCGAGTCTCAACGTCGACCCCGTTCGCGAAGAAGTCGTGGAAACGGCGGTTCGACAGAACGAGTCTCGGGGAGTCCGACCTTAAGACTTTCCGAAGCGCGTCCCCACGGGCATCGGCCGTGAGATGTGGGTTGATTCGCTCAACGGCGGACTTCAGGCGACCAACAAGGACTACGTCGTTCCAATTCTCGCGCTCCCTCTCCTTTCCATCAGGCGCGATGTCGGGGCCGAACTTCGTCCCGTAACCCAGCTCACGAAAGTAACCGATAGCGGCTTCCTCGACGACGCTCTCATGGAAGGTCAGCGGCGGCCGTTGAATCATGAGTCGACCTTTACGCGAATCTCGCCTGAGAGGAGCTTGGGGAGAAGAGTGTCCCGTAGATGGCCGAGCAGCTCCGACTCAATCCCGTGCTCGTCGAGGAGCCCATTTTGAAGCGAGACTGCCCGAGAGAAATCTCGAACCACGTCCGAGGGTGGAATCAATAGTGGGTAGTCTGGTAACGCTTGCGAGCTGAGATGGAGGACCGTGGTCCCATTCGTGTAACCGTATGCGTGGTCTCGAAACCGCTCTTCGGAGAGTGAAAAGGCGAGATATTCTCGTGACAACCCCACTCCGTTCGGTCTTACGATGGCCATGTCCAAGGAAGCGACCAACCGCGAGAAACGAAGGGAAGTCCGCACTCGGTAGGCCCGCCCGATTACCTCGGCCCTTTGGGTAACGTCGGTGTGAGAAACGACCACGTCCCCACTTTCGACGATCTGGCTTTCCTTGTACTTCCCCCGATACGGCTTCAGGCCGTCTTCGCGATAGACTCCGCCTCTCCCAGCGCACTTGAGGCTAACGAGAGCCGTCTCGGAGTCGGCCAAGTCCTCCCCGCGATACGAGACACCGCGCGTGAAGGTGGCCACCTCGGCGAGAGGTCTGACAGTCCACCCCTTCGGTATCTCCCCGATCTCCGACTCCTCGAACTCGCTCGGCCAGAGGTCCCACATGTCGGCGGGCATACCTGGCAGACTCTCCCCCTTCTTCCAGCGACCTTCCATCTTCGCTCGGACGGGGCCGAAGTCGACGAACCAGAACTTGAACAGGGCGCGGCAAATCTCCTCCAGCGTCTGGTTCATTCGGCGGTTGAGCTCGATCTTATCGTCGAGTGTGCCGAGGACGCGGGCAATAGCTCCTTGCTCAGGGAGCGACGGCAGACGTAAAGGCAGACGCTCAAGGTACTCCCACTTCGCGCGGGGCATCTTCGTGCCCTCTGAAGCCCGAGAGGCTTCCTCTACGAAACTTGGCTGTGCCATGAAATAGAACAGGAACCGACGATCCACTCCGTGACGTGGTCTGACAACCAAGATGTCGGTTGCGCACATACCAGAGAATGAGGGCTGAACAACCTTGCGGAAGTAGGGGCGGAGCTTTCCGAAGAGAACGTCACCGGCTCTGAATCGACTCTTGAGGCTCGTGACCTGGTCACTCGAACCCACAGCAAGTAGGTGCAATGATGATTCGCCAATATGCTCTAATCCCACGTAGGGCTCTGACTGAACACTGCTTGGTTCTAGGGCGTCTCGAACGAGTTCGGCGCATTCGCCGAACCGTAGCCCTAGCAAACCACTC